>NZ_SOPU01000011.1:116324-116581 GCF_004402115.1 Pseudomonas sp. F01002
AACCGTTTATCCTGAATAGGGTCAAATAAGCGTAAATGAGCGGCGAACGGTAGTGGGGGAGTCTTAAGTTTCGGAATCAGAACGATTTATCATTTCTGCGCCGTCAGACGTAACCGCTCGTTTCTATGATCATTTTTACAAAAGAGACGCGCACAAAAAAGGCCACTCTTTCGAGTAGCCTTTTTTGATGTTTGGTTGCGGGAGCCGGATTTGAACCGACGACCTTCGGGTTATGAGCCCGACGAGCTACCAGACTG
>NZ_SOPU01000011.1:116662-116919 GCF_004402115.1 Pseudomonas sp. F01002
TACCGTTAATCCTGAATACGGTCAAATAAGCGTCAATGAGCGGCGAACGGTAGTGGGGGAGACTTAAGTTTCGGAATCAGAACGATTTCTCAATCCTGCACCGTCAGCCGTTACCCGCTCTTTTCTATCTCGTTGCTACAAAAGAGACGCGCACAAAAAAGGCCACTCTTTCGAGTAGCCTTTTTTGATGTTTGGTTGCGGGAGCCGGATTTGAACCGACGACCTTCGGGTTATGAGCCCGACGAGCTACCAGACTG
>NZ_SOPU01000011.1:116924-136225 GCF_004402115.1 Pseudomonas sp. F01002
TTCGGTATTCTACAGAGGATCGTCGGGCTGTCAACCTTCAATCCAGAGAAAACCTCTTCCCGTTCAATCGCTTAGCTTGAAAATAGGGCTGGATGATTGGCTGTAAGGTCGGTGTGGCAAGGCTTTCAGCTCTATCGGGTGAACCTTTTCGATTGAAAAAATAAATTCATCTGGCACTTTTCCTACGGGTGGAAAAGAACATTCAGAGTACTGGTGCTATATACAGGTGTCAGTGAGATACTGCCGATCTGACTCGCCAATACGCCATTTCTTCACCATGAACACTGCTTTTATATGACGCAGCGAAAAATCATCCACGTCGATTGTGACTGCTTCTACGCCGCCATCGAGATGCGTGACGACCCGCGCCTGGCCGGGAAACCCCTGGCAGTGGGTGGTTCGGCGGATCGGCGTGGAGTGATCGCTACCTGCAATTATGAAGCGCGGGCTTATGGGGTGCGCTCGGCCATGTCTTCCGGACATGCCTTGAAGCTGTGCCCGGACCTGACCATCGTCAAGCCGCGCATGGAGGCCTATAGAGAAGCCTCCAAGGAAATTCACACGATCTTTCGCGATTACACCGACTTGATCGAGCCGCTTTCGCTGGATGAGGCCTACCTCGACGTGTCCGACAGCGCGCATTTCGGTGGTAGCGCCACGCGGATCGCCCAAGACATTCGCCGTCGCGTCTCTAATCAGCTGCACATCACCGTTTCGGCGGGCGTTGCGCCAAACAAGTTTCTGGCCAAGATCGCCAGCGACTGGAAGAAGCCCAACGGCTTGTTCGTCATTACGCCGGATCAGGTCGAGGATTTTGTCAGTGGTTTGCCGGTGAGCAAGTTGCACGGTGTTGGCAAAGTGACCGCAGACAAATTAGGCAGGCTCGGCATCGTCGATTGTTCGCATCTGCGCGAATGGGACAAGTTGACGCTTGTGCGCGAATTCGGCAGCTTCGGCGAGCGACTCTGGAGCCTGGCCCGTGGGATCGATGACCGGTTGGTGCACAACGACAGTCGTCGGCAGTCAATCAGTGTCGAAAACACCTACGACGTCGACCTGCCGGATCTGGTGAGCTGCCTCGATAAATTACCCGAGTTACTGGAGACCCTCGCCGGCCGCATGGCGCGAATCGACAGCAGCTATCGACCGGGCAAGCCGTTCGTCAAAGTGAAATTCCATGACTTCACCCAGACCACTCTGGAGCAGGCCGGAGCAGGGCGGGATTTGGGGAGCTATCAGTTGTTGCTGACTCAGGCGTTCAATCGCGGCGGGAAACCGGTGCGGTTGTTGGGTATTGGGGTAAGGCTGGAGGATTTGCGGGGCGGGTTTGAGCAGATGGAGTTGTTTGAGCGTTGATAGTCAAAAGCAAAAGATCGTCCGAACGCGGCCCGAGCCTTCGGCAGCTCCTACTTTGGAATGCGTCCTCTGTAGGAGCTGCCGAAGGCTGCGATCTTTTAAGGGCCTTAATTCGGTCCCGGATCCGCGACCAGTCGCCCGGCATCCTTGGTCAATGACTTGAGGAATTCGGTCTGCAACTCAGGATCGTTGCGCGTCAGTTCGATCAGGCTTTGTTCCAGCTCGGTGGCTTCTTCTTCCAGCCCCAGTTCCGACAAGCGTTTGACCCGGTGTACCCACTGGCTCACTTCGTCGTCTTCGAGGTCGTCGTAAATCAGCCCGTGAGCTTCGACCAGCTTGCCGCGCAAGGAGCTACTGACCGCCAGGGACGAGTTGGTGTGCACGTCGTCCTGAGCATCCTGGACACTGATCAGTAGCCGGCTCAAATGATTGATGTCGTGTTCGGCGAACGGGCTGTCCAGCAGGTTCACGCGCAATACACCGTTTTTGTCGGTGCTTAGCTCGAACGTTTCCTTGCCGGCCTTGACCTCAACCGGGCGCTCGCTCCATGGCAGGCTCG
The DNA here is from genome assembly GCF_004402115.1 of Pseudomonas sp. F01002. Taxonomy (NCBI): domain Bacteria; kingdom Pseudomonadati; phylum Pseudomonadota; class Gammaproteobacteria; order Pseudomonadales; family Pseudomonadaceae; genus Pseudomonas; species Pseudomonas sp. F01002. Next base: position 118,840 of record NZ_SOPU01000011.1, read on the forward strand.
AGTACTCGGTGCGTTTGTCGAGCTGGACCTCGTCGATTCCCGCCAGATTCTGCTGCGCGCGACCATGAGACTGCGTGTTCATGAACGGGTTGAGCCCGGCGAAACCGTAGCTCAACCAATCCTTGGTCACGCTGTCCGGCAGGTTGCCGAGGGCGAACACGTTGACCACGTTCGCACCGACACCGGCCACCACGGCCACCGCGCCCAGCGGAATCTCGTAAACCTCCCGCCAGGGTTGGTAAGGCGTATAGCGATCGTAGTGACGCGTGACTTCGAATTCGGTGACTTCGAACGTCTTCTGCTCGTGGATCTTCACCCGACGTTGCGGCAGCTCAAGCACCTTTGGCTCGCCGACATCAATCTGCAGGCTGTGATCGAGCAATTTGCGCTCGACACGTTCCTCGTGCTCGCTGCGTTGTGACATGTGGTTGGCACAGCCGCTGACCAGCAGGGTGCCGCACAGGGCGGCACCACCGAGGCCTAAGGTGTTTCGCTTGAACATGACTTCTCTATCTGGTGTCAGCGGCGGATACGGGACTGAAGGAAGGACAGCACGTCTGCGACCGGCAGCGCTTGCGCTTCGGGCTCGATGCGGCTCTTGTATTCCAGATTGCCTTCGGCGAGGCCGCGGTCACTGACCACGATCCGGTGAGGAATGCCAATCAGCTCCATGTCCGCGAACTTGATGCCCGGGCTGGTTTTCTTGTCGCGGTCGTCCAGCAGTACTTCGAAGCCGGCGGCAGTCAATTCTGCATACAGCTTGTCGGTGGCTTCGCGAACCTGTTCGGTTTCGTAGCGCAGCGGTACCAGAGCGATCTGGAACGGGGCCAGCGTGTCACTCCAGATGATCCCGTTGGCGTCGTTGTTCTGCTCGATGGCCGCAGCCACCACGCGGGAAACGCCGATGCCGTAGCAACCCATTTCCAGGGTGACTGGCTTGCCATTCTCGCCTAGCACTTCGCACTTCATCGCTTTGCTGTACTTGTTGCCCAGCTGGAAGATGTGCCCGACTTCGATGCCGCGCTTGATTTCCAGGGTGCCCTTGCCATCCGGGCTCGGGTCGCCGGCGACCACGTTGCGCAGGTCGGCAACGGTCGGAACCGGCAGGTCACGCTCCCAGTTCACGCCGAAGTAGTGTTTGTCGTCGATGTTGGCGCCGATGCCGAAGTCGCTCATCAGCTCGACGGAACGGTCGATGATGATTGGCAGCGGCAGGTTCAACGGACCCAGGGAGCCGGCACCGGCGCCAATGGCGTCGCGCAGTTCGGCGTCGGTGGCCATGACTAGCGGGCTGGCCACGCCAGGTTGCTGGGCAGCCTTGATTTCATTGAGTTCGTGGTCGCCACGAATGACCAGGGCGATCAGCTTGCCTTCTTCCTCGGCGCGCACGATCAGGGTCTTGATGGTCTTTTCAATCGGCAGATTGAATTTTTCCACCAGCGCGGCAATCGTCTTGGTCTCTGGGGTGTCGACCAGGCGCAGCTCTTCAGCCGGCGCTGGACGGGACGTTTCCCGGGGCACCGCTTCGGCTTTCTCGATGTTCGCTGCGTAGTCGGAAACGTTGCTGAAGGCGATGTCGTCTTCGCCGGATTCGGCCAGCACGTGGAATTCGTGGGAGCCGGCGCCGCCGATCGAGCCGTTATCAGCTTCAACCGGGCGGAATTTCAGGCCCAGACGAGTGAAGATATTGCAGTACGCCAGGTGCATGCGGTCATAGGTGATCTGCAGCGAGGGTTGGTCGGCGTGGAAGGAGTACGAGTCCTTCATGATGAATTCGCGACCGCGCATCAAACCGAAGCGTGGACGGATTTCGTCACGGAATTTGGTCTGGATCTGGTACAGGTTGATCGGCAGCTGTTTGTAGCTGCTCAACTCGTTGCGCATCAGGTCAGTGATGACTTCTTCGTGAGTCGGGCCGGCGCAGAAATCGCGACCGTGGCGATCCTTGAAGCGCAACAATTCAGGGCCGTATTCTTCCCAGCGACCGGATTCCTGCCACAGCTCAGCCGGTTGGGTGCTCGGCATCAACACTTCGAGAGAGCCTGCGGCGTTCATTTCTTCACGAACGACGGCTTCGACCTTGCGCATCACTCGCAAGCCCATCGGCAGCCAGGTGTACAGGCCCGAGGCGAGTTTGCGGATCATGCCGGCGCGCAGCATCAGCTGATGGCTGATCACGACCGCGTCGGAAGGCGTTTCTTTCTGTGTGGCGAGCAAAAATTGACTGGTGCGCATGGTTGGCCGTTGTCGGTTGCTGATGACGAGAAATGACGGAGCATTGTACGGGCGAGATCTGCTGGCGTACAGGCGTGCGGTCGGCGGGGTGTGGCGGGAGGGCGGGAATCCCCGCGCCCTCGGCGCTGCTTCCTGCTAAAGAACCTACGATTCTTCCGCGACCTGGGTCGGAACCGGTTCTGGTGTCGGCGTTGGCGTCGGACCTTCGCGGCGGCTCTCCTGGAACCAGTGCAATGCGATCAACAGCAGCGTCGGAACGCCCAGCAGGGCGGTGATCAGGAAGAAGTTGTGATAGCCGAATTTCTCCACCATGACCCCCGAGTAGCCGCCAATCAGGCGTGGCAGCAAGAGCATGATCGAGCTGAGCAGGGCGTACTGGGTCGCGGAGAACTTCAAGTTGGTCAGGCTCGACAGGTAGGCGACAAACGCCGAGGTCGCCAGGCCCGAGCTGAAGTTATCCAGGGAAATGGTGAGGATCAGCATGTTCAAGTTGGCGCCCATGTCGGCGAGCATCAGGAACAGCAGGTTGGTGCCCGCTGATGCAATGCCGCCGATGAGCAGAATCGGCAAGATGCCGAAGCGCACGATCAGCAAGCCGCCCATGCCGGCACCGACCAGGATCATGATCAGGCCAAAGATCTTGCTGACGCTGGCAATCTGATCCTTGGTGAAGCCCTGGTCGATATAGAACACGTTAGCCATCACGCCCATGACCGTATCGGACATCCGATAGGTGGCGATCAGCCCAAGCAGCAGGAACGCTTGCCAGCGGTAACGCAGAATGAAGTCGTTGATCGGCGTCAGCACCGGCGCCAGGCCGCGGCGGCCAATGGCCGACAGGCACAGGGCGGTGAGCGTGGTGTAGAGGATCGCCCGCAGGAACGCGCGGTCTTCGAGCAGCAGGTCGAGCACGCTCACGCCTTGGAAAAGCACGCTGGCGAAATCGGTGTTGTACAGCTGGGTGAACATGGCCGGCACGGAAACCAGCAACACAATCAGCACAAACACTGAGGCCAGTTGATGCACAAAGCTGTAGCGCCCGGCCTGAAGCTGCGTGCGTAGCGGCACCGGCGGTTCGCGCATGAAAAAGGAGGTCAGCAGCGCCGGAACCATCAAGGCGCCGAACAGGATGTAGGTGCCGGCCCATGCCGAATGCTTATAGTTGAAACCGGTGGAACCGAAGCCTTCAGCGAAGAACAGGGCACCGGCGGTGGCGAGCAGCGCGGCGATCCGATAACCGGACATGTAACTGGCGGCGAGCGCGGCCTGACGGCTGTCTTCAGCGATTTCCAGGCGATAGGCGTCGACCGCGATGTCTTGCGTCGCCGAAGCGAAGGCGACAACCACAGCAATGGCGATCAGCCAGGACAAATGCTTTTGCGGGTCGCAGAAACCCATCCCTATCAGGCCGAGGATGACCAGTGCCTGGGAAAGCACCAGCCAGGAACGTCGTCGACCGAGCTTGCCGAGAAATGGCAGGCGCCATTGGTCGAGCAGCGGTGACCAGACCCATTTAAAGGCGTAGGCCAGGCCGATCAGGCTTGCATAGCCAATGGTTTCGCGAGCCACACCGGCTTCGCGCAGCCAGACCGAAAGTGTCGAAAACACCAGCATGTAGGGCAGGCCGGCGGCGAAACCAAGCAGCAACAGTACAAGGGTCGATGGGCTGGCATAGGCGGCGAGCGCGGCGCGCCAGGTTTTACGGGGCATGGGCTGGAGTCTGCCTCAAGAAATACGGAAACAAAGCGCGCACTCTAACCGCTGTGCTCTACCGGGCGCCAGCCATGGCGCTGAATATCAACACGATTGTTCAGGATACTGATGCCCTCCATGCGCAAACGCGCGCGTTGTTCATCCCCTGACGGGCTGCCCGCAGGCAGGCTGATACGCCCGCCGGCGCCGAGCACGCGGTGCCAGGGTAATTTGCTGTCGCCCGGCAGTTGGCTCAATGTCCGTCCGACGAAGCGGGCGGCACGACCCAGTCCCGCCAGCTCGGCGAGCTGACCGTAACTCACGACTTTGCCCTCCGGGACTTGCGCCAGTGTCAGGTACAGCGCCGTGCGTCGGATTTGCGCCGGACTATCGGTTTCAGTGGTTGAGTCGGTCACGTCGGCAGTTCCTGAAAAAGTTCGCCTTACCGTCTGTAGAGTAAATCCTGGATCACCCATTGAGAAATGAACTCAATAGAAATAGTCGGGTCAGTCCTTGCTAGGGTTTTATTCGTATGGATAATGCCGACTTTTTTTCGCAAACTTGAGCCTGTATTTGCTTATGTTGTCCAGAACCCTGCTGTGCCTGGCTGTCGTCAGTGCCTCCACGCCCTTGCTCGCCGATACCGTCTGGTTGAAGAACGGTGACAAGCTGAGCGGCAAGATCACCGTTTTCGATGGCGGCAAGCTGTTGATCCAGACCGAATACGCCGGTGCCGTCCCGATTGACTGGAAACAGGTCAAAACCCTGGAAAGCGATCAGGAGTTGCTGGTCAAGCAGGATGCCTACACCGGCGAAAAGGCCAAGGCGCTGCATGCGGCAGAAGACGGCAAGGTCACCCTGGCCAACGGCGAGACCCCCAAGACTGTGGAGCTGGCGAGCATTCAGCAGATTCTAAAGCCCAAGCCTGTCGTCGAGGATTTGGTGTGGAAGGGTAATGTCGATGCAGCGCTGGATTATCAGCGGGCCGAGAAGGACACCGACGATTACGATATCGACTTCAAGACCACTGCGCGTCATGGCAGATGGCGGCACACTGCAGAAGGCGAGTACAACCGCGAATTTCAGGATGGCGTGGTCACTACCGACAACTGGCGGGGTGAATACTCGCTCGACCGCTTCCTGACCGAAAAATGGTTCTGGCAAGGGCGCGCGGTCTATAAGCGCGACAAGGTCGAAGAGCTGGCCCGCCAGCGCACAGTCGGTACCGGCCCCGGTTACCAATTTTGGGACGACGAGCTGGGCGCATTTTCCCTGGGGTCGCTGGTCAACCGCACGGACTATGAGTTCGCAGACGGCGGCAAGGAAAACTTCTATTCCGTGGCGATGAAGTGGGACTACAACCGCTACCTGATTGGTAAGAAGGTGGAGTTTTTCACGAACGGCGAAGTGGGCAAGCCGTTGTCGGGCGTGGCGGATTACGCCCTCGATGCCGAAATGGGCTTGCGCTACAAAGTGACCGAATGGGCGTCGCTTAACCTGAAGGCTGAGCGCGACATCATCAGCGGCACCGACGATGCTGATTTGGACAAGACCCGTTACACCGCAGGGTTTGGCGTGGCCTGGTAGGACGCAAAAAATCGCAGCCATGGGCTGCGATTTTTTTTGCCTGCAAAACAGGCAGGCACAAAAAAGCCCCGCTTTTGAGGGCGGGGCTTTTTACTAAAGCAAGTACAAGTTAGATAACTTGAACTTCTTCAGCTTGCATGCCTTTCTGACCGCGGGTAGCGATGAAAGAAACCTGTTGGCCTTCTTTCAGGCTTTTGAAGCCGTCGGATTGGATTGCTTTGAAGTGAACGAACAGGTCGTCACCGGATTGTGGAGTGATGAAGCCGAAGCCTTTTTCATCGTTGAACCACTTAACGGTACCAGTTTGGCGATTAGACATGGTGTAACTCCTTGAACAAAGATAACTGCGACGCAGGAAGAACCCTGGCCGAGACTGAGTGCAAAGAGCAGGAAAAATTCTTGTAGATGGTTGGATCGAAATTCAACATATCGTGTAGAGATTCTCAGTGACACAAGCAGCACAGTGGCGCCACCTTAACCCTTTTTCCGGAACGTGCCAATGCTTCCTGCGAAGGTTTCTCTGTTTTCATGACTGACGGTCCGCCGGTTTACCCGCAAGGGCCGGAAATTACGGGGGATCGGCAAGATTTGTGCCCCGGACTTTGAACCCGAAGCGCGCGCCCGGTAAGATGCCGGACAGATTTTTTCCGCCTCGCTATTCAGGACACCCGCCATGAGCATCAAATCGGACAAGTGGATTCGCCGCATGGCGCAAGAGCACGGCATGATCGAGCCCTTCGTAGAGCGCCAGATGCGCGGCGAAGGCGCCGACCGAGTGATTTCCTACGGCGTGTCGAGCTATGGCTACGACGTGCGCTGCGCCGATGAATTCAAAGTGTTCACCAACATCAATTCGGCGACCGTTGATCCGAAGAACTTCGACGAGAAGAGCTTCGTCGACGTCAAGAGCGATGTCTGCATCATCCCGCCGAACTCCTTTGCCTTGGCACGCACCGTGGAATTCTTCCGTATTCCGCGCAATGTGCTGACGATCTGCCTGGGTAAAAGCACCTACGCGCGTTGCGGCATTATCGTCAACGTGACGCCGCTCGAGCCCGAGTGGGAAGGCCACGTGACCCTGGAATTCTCCAACACCACCACGCTGCCGGCAAAAATCTACGCCAACGAAGGTGTGGCTCAGATGCTGTTCTTCGAATCCGACGAAGAGTGCGAAGTGTCCTACAAGGACCGTGGCGGCAAGTATCAGGGTCAGCGCGGAGTCACCCTGCCACGCACCTGATCCGTTCGTCTGGCAAGTCGTGGGAATTCTTCAGCGGGTGGACACTCTATTGGGTGTACTGCCCGGTTCGCGCAACGCGGACGGGGCCATCGCTCAGGAGTGCCCTATGAAGATCGATCCGCGAATAAGTGCCGAACTGGCAAGGCTTGAGCCCAATCAGGTTGGCGTTTTGGCCTGGTCCTTGTTGGCACATCCACCTATCAGCACGGCAGGGGGCATCCCCGGTCAGCCTGATCCCGATACCCCCAACGAACAACCCAACGAGCCCGGTGAGCCTACGCTGCCGGATGAGCCGCCTCCCGCGCCCGTTGCCTAAGGTCTGACTACATCAGCCCTGCAACCTGGAGCTGGCGAAGGCTGCGATCTTTTGTGGATTGCGAGATTTTATAGCCGAAAAGCAAGATCAAAAGATCGCAGGCTTCGCCAGCTCCTACAGTGATCTGTAGCGGCGGGCGAAACCTGTGATTTTTTTACTTCAGGTTGCCGCTCAGGAACTGCTTCAACCGCTCACTTTTCGGATTGCCCAGCACATCGTCCGGCGCACCTTCTTCCTCGACCAGCCCTTGGTGCAGGAACAACACCTGGCTCGATACTTTGCGGGCGAAGCTCATTTCGTGGGTCACCATGATCATGGTCCGGCCTTCTTCGGCCAGGCCCTGGATCACCCTGAGCACCTCACCCACCAGTTCGGGATCGAGTGCCGAGGTCGGTTCGTCGAACAGCATGACTTCTGGTTCCATGGCCAACGCCCGAGCAATGGCGACCCGTTGCTGCTGACCGCCGGACAAAAACGCAGGGTACTGATCCGCCACCCGCGCCGCCAGCCCGACCTTGTCGAGATAACGCCGCGCGCGGTCTTCGGCTTCCTCTTTGCTGCAACCCAACACCCGACGTGGGGCCATGGTGATGTTTTCCAGCACCGTCATGTGGCTCCACAGGTTGAAGTGCTGGAACACCATGGCCAGGCGGGTGCGGATCCGTTGCAGTTCGTCGTCATCGGCCACGTGCATGCCGTGGCGATCCTTGATCATGCGGATGTTCTGGCCGTCCAGACTCATGGCGCCGTCGTTGGGCTGTTCGAGAAAGTTGATGCAACGCAGGAAGGTACTTTTGCCCGAGCCGCTGGCGCCGATCAGGCTGATGACGTCGCCGGTGTTGGCCTTGAGCGAAACGCCTTTGAGTACTTCATGTTCGCCATAGCTTTTATGCAGGCCTTCAATGGTCAGTTTGTACATGGGACATGCATCCTCAAGGCGAAAGTAGGTAGCCGCTGCGATAGGCTTCGGTGCCCGCAATGTGGGCGATCACCATGCCGGCAGTGGCCATGCGCCGTAGCGAACGGGCGTACATCAACCCGGCGACGGTGCAATGAACGGGGGTGACGCGGTCAAAGATCGGGTCGATGATTTCAGCGATCAGTTGCCCGGCTTCGAGGTATTCCCCTGGCAGCGCGGTGAACACCAGCAGCCCGCCGACCGGTGTTGCCACCGGTTCAACACCGGCCAGCGGCGTAGCCGGGTAGGGCAGCTCGGGCAGCGACGCGGGTTCGCCGGCAATGGCGCCGAAGTGAATCAGGTAATTGATCAGCGCCTGGCAATCAAGGCTGGCCAGCGGGTGATTGACGTCACCCTGACCGCGCAATTCGACGGTGACCGAAAAACTGCCCAGCGGAATATCAAAGTGTTCGCCGAAGCGTTCCTTCAACTGCCACCAGAGCAGGGTGAAGCATTCATCGAACGACTGACCGCCGGAATCGGTGGCCAGCAGGCTGGCTTCGGCACCGATGTACCGCGCCAGCGGCTCGACCTGCGGCCACGCCTCGGGCGTGGTGTAAAGGTGGGCGACCGCTTCGAAATCGCAATGCAGGTCCAGCACCATGTCGGCATCGCAGGCCAGCCGTTGCAGAACCAGGCGCTGGGATTGCAGTTGCGTGCTGGCAGTCTGTTGGGCGAGGGCATTGCGCAGGCTGCTGCGAATCAGTTCGAGGTTGTGCTGCGGATCGTCGCCGAGCAGGCCTTCGATCTCGTTGCCGACGGCTTCGCTCAGATCGACGAACCAGCGGTTGAAGTTTTGTCCGCTTTCGAGGTCGTAACGGCCCAGCGGCACATCCATCAGCACTTGTTCGAGGCCGACCGGGTTGGCGATTGGCACTAGCACGATTTCGCTGCGCAAACGGCCGGCGGCTTCGAGTTCCGCCAGACGTTGCTTGAGGTGCCAGGCAACCAGCATGCCGGGCATTTCATCGGCGTGCAGGGACGACTGGATGTAAATCTTGCCTTTGGCCGATGATGGGCCGAAGTGAAAGCTGTGAATCTGTCGCGCGGCCCCCGGCAGCGGGGCCAACAGGTCATGAATCTGGTGGCGCATGTGTCTTTATCCCTAAAGCGGGTCCTAGTGGGTCGGCCCGAGGAAGGCCAGCCATCGGCGTTCGGCGAGGCGGAACAGGCCGACCAGCGCAAAGGTAACGGTCAGGTAGATCAGCGCAGCGATGCCGAACGACTGGAAAGTCAGAAAGGTCGCCGAGTTGGCGTCTCGCGCGACTTTCAAGATGTCCGGGATGGTCGCGGTGAAGGCCACGGTGGTTGAGTGCAGCATCAAAATCACTTCGTTGCTGTAATAAGGCAACGAACGACGCAGGGCCGAAGGCATGATCACGTAGGCATAAAGCTTCCAGCCTGTCAGACCGTAAGCCTTGGCCGCTTCGACTTCACCATGCGCCATGCTGCGAATCGCCCCGGCGAAAATCTCCGTGGTGTAGGCGCAGGTGTTCAGGGCGAAGGCCAGGATCGTGCAGTTCATCGCATCGCGAAAGAACGCGTCCAGCACGGGTTGGGCGCGCACGGCGGCCAGGCTGTAGATACCGGTGTAGCAAATCAGCAGCTGGATATACAACGGCGTACCGCGGAACAGGTAGGTGTAGAACTGCACCGGCCAGCGGATGTAGAAGTTCGGCGAAACCCGGGCGATAGAGAGTGGAATCGACACCAGAAAACCGATGAAGATCGACGCACTGAGCAGCCACATGGTCATGGCCAGGCCGGTGATGTTGTAGCCGTCGGTATAAAGGAAAGCTTTCCAGTATTCCTGCAAGAGCTCGATCATCGTACGGCCTCCCGGGAACCGGCGGCGTAGCGGCGTTCGAGCCAGCGCAAGACGAAGTTGGAGGCGCTGGTAATCAGCAGGTAAATCATTGCTGCAAGCACCAGGAAGTAGAACAGCTGATAAGTGCTTTTGCCGGCATCCTGCGCAGCCTTGACCAGGTCGGCCAGGCCAATGATCGAGACCAGTGCGGTGGCTTTGAGCATTACCATCCAGTTGTTACCAATACCCGGCAGGGCAAAACGCATCATTTGCGGGAACACCACGATCCAGAAACGCTGGCCGCGCTTGAGGCCATACGCGGTAGCGGCTTCGACCTGGCCCCGTGGGACCGCGAGAATCGCGCCACGGAAGGTTTCAGTGAAGTACGCGCCATAAATGAAGCCCAGGGTGATGACCCCGGCGCTGAACGGGTTGATCTCGATGTATTCCCATTCCATGAAATCGGTAAACGACGTCAACCAGGTCTGCAGGCTGTAGAAGATCAACAGCATCAGCACCAGGTCCGGCACACCGCGAATCAGCGTGGTGTAGAGCTGGGCCGGAACCCGTACCAGTTTGACTTTTGACAGTTTGGCACTGGCGCCGAGCAAGCCGAGCAAAACGGCCACCAACAGCGACAGCACCGATAATTTGATGGTCATCCAGGTGCCTTCCATCAGCAGCGGACCGAAGCCCTTGAGGCTGAAGGCTGAGAGCCCCAAGTTTTGTAAGAGGTTTTCGAACATAAATCAGCAACCTGATCGAGTAAAAAAAGCGCCCATCGCAAGATGGGCGCCTGGCATTATTTGCCGCTGTACAGATTCAGATCGCCAAAGTGTTTCTTCTGAATGGTGGCGTAGGTGCCATCGTCGTGTAACGCTTTGATACCTTTATCCAAAAGTGCCTTGAGGTCTTTGTTACCTTTCGAGATACCGACAGCTGTTTTGGCTGGCAGCAATTCGCTGTCCACTGGCTTGCTGATTTCGTAATCGGCGCCATTTGGCGACTTCAGGAAGCCCAGTTCGGCTTGCAGCATGTCCTGAATCCCGGCGTCGAGACGACCGGAAGTCAGGTCGGAATACACCTGATCCTGGTTCTGATAGGCCTGGGTTTTCACGCCAGCCTTGTCCAGAACGGCTTTGGCATAGGCTTCCTGAATGGTGCCTTGTTCGTAGCCTACAGTTTTGCCCTTGAGCGAAGCGACGTCTGCCGTTACGCCAGAACCTTTTTTGGACACGTACGCGGTTGGGCCGGAGAACAGCTCGCTGGAGAAGTCGATGACTTTTTCGCGGGCCGGGGTGACGGTCATCGAAGAGATTACACCGTCGAATTTATTGGCCTTCAGGCCCGGAATCATGCCGTCGAAATCGCTTTCGACCCATTTGCACTTGACCTTCAGCTCGGCGCAGATCGCGTTACCCAGATCGATGTCGAACCCTACCAGGCTACCGTCAGCCGCTTTCGACTCGAACGGAGCGTAGGAAGGGTCAACGCCAAAACGCAATTCTTTGTATTCCTTGGCCAGCGCGGAACCGGCTGCCATGCACAACGCCAGTGCAGAAAAGGTCAGCAATGCTTTTTTCATTATTCAATCCCTAAAAACCAATATGAGCGCTTGTGGCGCAGAATTATTGTTACTGGAAAGCGTAAGACCCTATGAAAGTAGCAATTTCCGAACCAGAGTCCCGAACAAGTGTTTTAAAAGGTGATTCAAGAAATGGCAAGGAGGGATTTGTGCACGAAAACGGGCATTGAAAATTGATGCACCAACTTGGTTTGGAATCGCACAAATCCATGTGGGAGCGGCGGTGCGGCGATCCGACTTGCTCGCGAAAGCGGTGTATCAGCCAACATAGATGTTGGATGTGATGGCCTCTTCACGAGCAAGTCGGATCGCCGCACCGCCGCTCCCACAGGGATTCGGTTTAGCTCAACAGGTCCTGAAGCGTCGCCAGGTTGTCCGCTTCTTCGACGGTTTTATCCTGCCGCCAGCGAAGCATCCTCGGAAACCGCACCGCAATCCCGCTCTTGTGTCGTTTGGACAGGGCGATGCCCTCAAATCCCAGTTCAAACACCAGGCTCGGCGTCACGCTGCTCACCGGCCCGAATTTCTCTACGGTAGTCTTGCGCACGATGCTGTCGACCTGGCGCATTTCTTCGTCTGTCAGCCCCGAATACGCCTTGGCGAACGGCACCAGTGCGCGTTCGCTCGCCTCAGGCGGCCTGTCCCACACGGCGAAGGTGTAATCGCTGTAGAGACTGGCGCGGCGACCATGGCCGCGTTGCGCATAAATCAGCACCGCGTCAACGCTGAAGGGGTCGACTTTCCATTTCCACCAGACGCCCATGTCCTTGGTCCGCCCGACGCCATACAACGCATCCCGGGCCTTGAGCATCATGCCTTCGACACCGAGCTTGCGGGAGGCTTGCCGTTGTCGGGCGAGGTCGATCCAGTCTTCGCCAGTGAGCACCGGTGAGGCGAGCAACACCGGGTTGTTACAGCGGCTGACGACGTGCTCCAGTTGAGTGCGACGCTTGGCCTGAGGCTGATTGCGCCAGTCTTCGCCCTGCCATTCCAGCAGGTCGTAGGCGAGGACCACCACCGGCACTTCTTCGAGGATTTTTTTATCCAGGGTTTTACGGCCGATTCGTTGTTGCAGAAGCGCGAAAGGTTTTACTGCGGGTGAAGCCGGGGAATGAGCATTAAAGGCGTCCTCGGTGGTGGGTTGTTCGGTTTTCCAGGCGACGATTTCACCGTCGATCACCGTGCCATCGGGCAAGCAGTGAACCAGACTGTCGAGTTCGGGGAAGCGCTCGGTGACCAACTCTTCACCTCGCGACCAGATCCACAGTCGCCCCTCGCGTTTGACCACCTGGGCGCGGATGCCGTCCCACTTCCATTCCACTTGCCAATCGCTGGCCGGGCCGAGCAGGGCTTCGAATTGTTCAATGGGTTGTGATAGCGCGTGAGCGAGGAAAAACGGGTAGGGCTGACCGCCCCGTTGGGCATGTTCGGCAGACGATTCAGTGGCAATCAGCTTCAAGTAACTGGACGCGCTTGGGCGGTTGGACAGGTCGGTGTAACCCACCAGTCGCTGGGCGACGCGTTTGCTGTCGAGCCCGGCCATGGCCGCCAAGGCGCGGGTGACCAGCAACTTGGAGACCCCGACGCGCAAGCTGCCGGTGATCAGTTTGATGCAGAGCATCAGGCTCTGGCGGTCCAGTTGCGACCACAGGGCAGGCAGTCGCTCGGCAAGGACTTGCGGGGTTTCACCGCGCAGCGGCAGCAGTTTGTCCTCAATCCAAACCGCCAATCCATCGTTGGAGCTTTGAAGCGTTTCGGGCAGCACCAGCGAAATGGTTTCCGCCAGATCGCCGACTGCCTGATAACTCTCTTCGAACAGCCACGGCGAGAGGCCGGAGATCTCCACCGCCAACTCTCGCAGGATGCGCACCGGCACCAGTTGCCGCGGCCGCCCGCCGGACAAAAAGTAAACAGCCCATGCGGCATCTTCCGGCGCGGCCTCGGCGAAGTAGTGTTGCATCGCCGCCAGTTTGGCGTTGCTCGACGTCGTGGCATCGAGTTCGGCATACAGCTCGGCAAACGCCTTCATGGCAGCACCTCGGTGCTCTCGGGTTCGACGGCTGCGTTTTCTTCCTCATCGTCGCCGTACTCGGTGCTGAAACTCATGGCATCGAGACCCTGTTCGCGCAGATGGCGCACCAGTACCCCGACCGAACCGTGGGTCACCATCACGCGCTCAGCACCGGTCTGTTCTATGGCCCAGAGCAGGCCGGGCCAGTCGGCATGGTCAGACAGTACAAAGCCACGATCCACGCCACGTCGCCGCCGTGTGCCACGCAAACGCATCCAGCCGCTGGCGAAACCATCGCTGTAGTCACCGAAGCGACGCATCCAGGTGCTGCCGCCAGCCGAAGGCGGGGCCAGGACCAACGCCTTTCGCATCATGGGGTCGCTCTTTTTTACCTCGCCGGCATAGATCGTTGGCGGTAAATAAATACCACCTTCGCGATAAACCTGATTGAGCGGTTCCACGGCGCCATGCACCAGAATGGGGCCTAGGCTGGCATCGATGCCGTGGAGAATTCGCTGCGCCTTGCCGAACGCATAGCAGAACAACACGCTGGTTTTGTCGGCGGCGGCGTTGGCTTGCCACCACTGATTGATCTCGGCAAACACGTGCGCCTGGGGTTGCCAGCGATAAATCGGCAGGCCGAAGGTCGATTCAGTGATGAAGGTATTGCAGCGCACGGGTTCGAACGGCGCACAGGTGCCGTCGGGCTCGATCTTGTAGTCGCCCGAGGCGACCCAGACTTCGCCGCCGTATTCCAGACGCACCTGAGCCGAGCCAAGGACATGGCCGGCGGGGTGAAAACTCAAGGTGACGCCATGGTGGGTCAGGGGGTGACCGTAAGGCAGGGTTTGCAGGTTGATATCCTGGCCCAATCGCGCACGCAAAATCCCTTCGCCGGGAGCGGCCGCCAGATAATGCTGATTGCCGGTGCGGGCATGGTCGCCGTGAGCGTGGGTGATGACTGAACGCTCGACCGGCCGCCACGGGTCGATATAGAAATCCCCGGCCGGGCAGTACAAACCTTCTGGACGCGCGATAACAAGATCCATGTTGTTACCAAAATCTAGGGACTTGTTAGCTATGAGGTTTGCGCGAAGCCAGAAGTTCTATCGAGTTTTTGGGGCAAGTGACATTCAAGTGTTCAAGCGGGCTTGCTCGCGAAAGCGGTGTGTCAGGCAACGATGATATTGACTGATACGACGCCTTCGCGAGCAAGCCCGCTCCCACATTGGTTCGGTGTTGAGCCTTACTTGCCAGGTATCAGCGTCAACCGCGTCTTCCCATACACCTTGTCAAAGTTCTGCGGCTGCATCGGCAAACTCATGTATTGCCCCTTCAGCCACGGATCAATGCTGTCGAGGTAGTTCGGACTCGCCGGATTACCGGATTGCCCCGTACCGTTCTGCCCCATCAGCGGTTCGGCCTGGCCGAAGTCGACGATAAAGCGCGTGGCCGGCGCCAGCGTGGTGTTGAAGTCCTGACCCCAGGCGAGCGCTGCGGTATTCAGCGTGGTGTGGTCGCCACCGGCCGCGAGCGGACCGCGTACTGTCTGGCCACTGGCGTTTTTCCACTCGTAGCGGTGCAGTTTGCCCCACTGCCAGGCTTTGTGATCGCCGCCCAACTGGCTGTCGCCCGCGCTGATCGTGGCTGCCAGGCTGCGGGCGAGGATCGCCGGTTTATCTTCTTTCTGCGGTGTGCGAGCGTCATCCCAGAACGGACTGTCCTCACGCCCCAGCAGGTGATCGGCCTGGGCCGCGTAGGACAACTTACCGTTGGCGATAAAGGCTTTCCACGTCGGGCTGCTTTCCGGGCCCAGTTCGTCGAGGAAGATTTGCTGGGTGCTTTGCTGCAGGAACAATTCGTAAATCGCTGCATCAGCGGAGGTCGGGCTGAGTTTGCCGTCGAAGGCCATCAAGCGGGTATACGCCTCGCGAGCCTTGCCACGATCCGCCACAGGCAACGCTTCAATAGCCTGCTTGAGCGGTTGCGACATGCCCGGTGCGTCGAACATTTTCTTCAGCTTGGCAGCGAAGGTTGTGGTCTGGTCGTATTGCATGGCGATCAGGCTGCGCGTGTCGTGTTTGCCCACGCTCGCCAGTTCGGCCAGGCGTTCGCCACGCTCCGGCGCCGACCATGAATTGGACAGCTGCATGCCGTAGCCATGGGGAATTACGCGCTGGTTGGCAGTGCCGAGCCAGCCCTGGGCCGGATCCTGGTCATAGGGATGGAGCATCGGGTCGGCGTAACCATCCCAATCGTAACGACCTTCCCAGCCCGGCGACGGCAGCAGGCCTTCACCTTCGCGACGGTTTGGGTAGCGACCGGTGACTTGCCAGCCGATGTTGCTGACGTCGGCAAATACCAGGTTCAGCGCGATGGCGCGGATTTCGCGGCTGGCGTCCGAGGCTTTCTCGACGGTCTGCGCCCGGGACAGGTCGAAAAACGCATCCAGGGTCTTGTCATCGGTGAAGTTCGGCGTCTGCAAGGCCAGGCCGAAACCGTTGGCCAGCGTCGTGCCTTGGGCACTGTTGAGCAGCGGGCCATGGCGGGTTTCGTACACGACTTCGCGAATCGGCCGCTGGCCTTTGACGAAGTAGGTTTCGTTGCGCACGATCGCCGGCTGCCATTTGCCGCCGACTTCGTAGGAAAGACCATTGCCCTGGCGTTTGATTTTTTCCAGGAACAGGTCCTGGTTGTCGCCCATGACGGTGGTCATGCTCCACGCCACTTTGCCGTTGAAACCGCCGAGCACCATCGGCAAACCGGCAATCGTCACACCAGAAGCCTGGTACTTCGGCGCGCGAATCTGCACGTAACTGAACAACGACGGCACGCCCAGTGGGCCATGACTGTCGCTGGCCAGCAGGCTTTTGCCGCTGCGACTGCGTTGCGGGCCGATCGCCCAGTTGTTCGACGAGGTGGCGCCCAGCAAATTCAGATCGGACAGTTGGCTCGTGGCTTTGCTGATCTCGGCCAGGCCCGGGATTTGCCCGTTGAGCTTGATGCCCTGAAGTTTTTCAGCTTCGGCTAGCGGTAGTTTTTCATCGGGAGCGGACGGCGTCAGCCACGGGAGCTTGTCGGTGCTGACGGTCTGGGCCAGCATCAGCGAGGCAATCTCTTCCGGCAGGTTGGCCGACTGGCTGAAGTTCAGCAGGCAGAAAATCAGCGCCGAATCTTCCGGCTTCCAGTATTCAGGCTTGTAGCCGGTGGCCGCGAGGTCCGCCGGAAGCTTGTCGCGATAGCGGAACAGGTAGGCGTTGACGCCGCGGGCATAGACTTCGAAGAAGCGTTTGAGGCGCGGCGAAGACGCCTTGTACAGCTCGCCGGCGCTTTTCTTCAGATTGACGGCGCGCATGTAGCGGTCAGCGTCCAGCAGGTCTGAGCCAGACATCTCCGACAAACGGCCCTGAGCCAACAGGCGCAGGGTGACCATTTGCGTGATCCGGTCGGTGGCGTGGACGTAACCCAGGGTGAACAGCGCGTCGTGGAAGGTGTTGCTTTCGATCAACGGCATGCCCATGGCATTGCGGCGTACCGAAACGTTCTGCGCCAGGCCCTTGAGCGGCTGCACACCGGTGGTCGGCGGGAGGGTGTCCTGGGTGTTCCAGGTCTGACAACCGGTCAGGCTCAAAACACCGGCCACTGCAGCGGCAACGCCGAACCGGGGAAGAAAATGTGTAAGGGCTGGCGAGGCCATGGCAAAGCTCCTGCGGGGGTAGTGGTGCCCGGCCTCGAAAGTCGCTGTTCACTTTTGACGGCGTCTAATGTCGCCAGACGGCGTTGCCGCTCCTCGCCATAGCGGGCTATGACTCGTCGCGGCGCCTTGTCTGACAACATTAGCCACTCGTCAAAAGATGAACGGACTTCCGAGGCCGGGCACATTAAAGGCGCTACGTTAGTGAGCGGGAGGTGGCCGCGCAAGCGGGGTATCAGGTTATTTCAGGATTTGTCTGTG
>NZ_SOPU01000011.1:136241-178601 GCF_004402115.1 Pseudomonas sp. F01002
GAACGGAAAAAGATCGCAGCCTCGTTTCACTCGACAGCTCCTACACGGTTTTGCATTCCCTGTAGGAGCTGTCGAGTGAAACGAGGCTGCGATCTTTTGATCTTCCATCAGGATTTAGGCGGGTTGATCTTGGCCGCGAGGGCATACGCCTTCACCGTCGCCGGACGGCTCTGGATGTGGTTGAACCAGCGCAGCANCGTTGGGGAAGTCTTCCAGGTTCTGGCTCTGCCACTTGTGGGAAACGATCCACGGGTAGATCGCCATGTCGGCAATGCTGTATTCGCTGCCGGCGACGAAGTCTTTATCGGCCAGCTGCTTGTCGAGTACCCCATAGAGGCGGGCGGTTTCGTCGATGTAGCGCTTGATTGCGTAGGGGATCTTCTCCGGCGCGAACTGGCTGAAGTGATGATTCTGCCCCGCCATCGGGCCCAGGCCGCCCATCTGCCAGAACAACCATTGCAGCGCTTGTTGGCGACCGCGCAGGTCTTTGGGCAGGAACTTGCCGGTTTTCTCTGCCAGGTACAGCAAAATCGCCCCGGACTCGAACAGTGCCAACGGCTCACCGCCATCGGCCGGTTCGGGATCGACGATGGCCGGAATTTTGTTGTTCGGGGAGATTTTCAGGAATTCGGGTTTGAACTGGTCGTTCTGGCTGATGTTGATCGGGTGCACGTTGTAGGGCAGGCCGGCTTCTTCAAGGAATATCGAGATTTTGTGGCCGTTGGGGGTGGTCCAGTAATACAGGTCGATCATGGAGTACTCCAAATCTAGAGATGTCGTTACTTGCGGACAGCAAACGCCGGCATCAGGTCGTCCTGTTTGCGTTCGATAGCTTGCCTGTAGGAACAGGTGATGCTGAAGTGCGTGAAATTCAATGACCCCGCATGAGAAAAACCGGCATGGAGCTCAAAACAAACGCGGCACTGATCATCATCGATCAACAAAAAGGCATTCTGCATCCCAAACTCGGTCGCCGAAATAATCTTCAGGCAGAGCAGCGAATCCTCGATTTGCTAGGGCATTGGCGCCGAACCGGGCGACCGGTGATTCATGTGCAGCACTTGTCCCGGTCGCCGGAATCGGTGTTCTGGCCGCAGCAATCGGGTGTGGAATTTCAGGAGCGGTTTCAGCCACAGACCGGTGAGCAGCTTATTCAAAAGCAGGTGCCGGATGCGTTTTGTTCGACGGGGCTTGAGCGGACTTTGCGAGAGGCGGGGATCGATCAGTTGGTCATTGTTGGCGTAGCGACCAACAACTCGGTGGAATCCACGGCGCGAACGGCCGGGAATCTGGGGTTTGAAACGTGGGTCGTGGAGGATGCGTGTTTTACCTTCGACAAGGCTGACTACTTTGGGAAAACCCATACAGCCGAGGAAGTGCATGCGATGTCGCTGGGTAATCTACAGGGCGAATACGCGACGGTCGTGAGCGTTGCGCAGATCCTGAAGTGAGGGTGACTTTGAGGGCCTCTTCGCGGGCAAGCCCGCTCCCACAGGGGATTTGCAGTGGCCGCAAAAATTGGGCCTGGTGCAACTCAAATGTGGGAGCGGGCTTGCTCGCGAAGGCGATTCAACAGGCGAAGAAGTTCTTCGCCCGAAGCATCAAGCGCCGTGGCACTTCTTGAATTTCTTGCCGTTGCCGCATGGGCAAGGGTCGTTGCGGCCGACGTCTTTCAGGGCGTTGCGCACCGGTTCCTGGTGGGCGTGGCCGCAGTTCGGGCCGTGGACATGGCCATGGTCGTGATCATGGTGGTCGTGATGGTCATGATCGTGGTTGCAATCAGGGCCATGGACATGGGGTTGCTGGGTCATCGGTTTTGCTCCGGAATTAAATCGGCGGGGATTATCACGCCATTGCGCGCCAGGTGCACGTAGTGCGCGATGAATAAACCGGTTTCCAGTTCACCTTCCAGACGATAGGGAATGGGCTGCTTGGGTTTTTTCAGCAGTTTCACCAGATCCCGCACCTTGGGCCACAGGTTGGTGCGGATCGGCACTTTGAAGTAGGCACTGCGTTTGGGGCCGACTGTGAACCAGTGTTCGTGCTCACCTTCGGTCAGCAGCATGTCGCCCAAGTGAATGCGGTACTCGATGCCCCGCACTGTCAGGTCACTGTCGTTGGGGTTGTCGACGCGAAAGTGCAGCAGGAATTTTTGCTGCATCAGTTTGGCCTGGACCACTTCGACCTTGACCAGATGCACCTGCGGTTCCGGTTCATCATCGCCGAACCAGGACGCACAGCCGCCAAGCCCCAGAAACAGGAGCAGGGTGAACAGATAAAGTGCGGGTCGCCGGGTGATCATGGTCGGGTTTCTCCCTTGAGCACCAGTCTAGCCCTAAAAGATCGTCCGAACGCGGCCCGAGCCTTCGGCAGCTCTTACACTGGATCGGCGTACACCCGTAGGAGCTGCCGAAGGCTCGGGCCGCGTTCGGACGATCTTTTTACGTCACTTCAACTGGTGAAATAACCCGCACAACACTTTTTGAATTTCTGTCCGCTGGCGCAAGGGCACGCATCATTGCGTCCGGCCTTGAGTTGTACGGTGGGGTCGATGAAGTACCAGTGGCCGGCGTTCTGCACGAACGACGAGCGCTCGCGGTGGCTGTGTTCACCGCTGCCGTCGTGCCAGCGCGCGGTGAAGGTCACGAAGGCATGTTCCGGCTGACCGCCCAAGACCTCGGAGCTTTCCACTTCAAGGCCCAGCCAGGTGCTTTGGGCGCTCCAGTCGCTGATGGACTGTCGATCCAGGCCTGCCTGTTGTGCGGGCAGGGTGGTCGCCACCAGATAATCGATCAGCCCCAGTACGTAGGCGCTATAGCGCGAACGCATCAAGACTTCGGCACACGGCGCCGGATGACCGGCATGGTAATGGCCGCAGCAGGCATCAAGCAGGGTGCCGCTACCGCAGGGGCAAATGGATGTACTCATTGCGTTACCACCAATATTTCCCGAAGTTTTCCGGATTGGCCCAGAACCGTGAGTTGAGCCAGTCGGGGACTTGTTTGTAGTCAAGCAGATCATAGGTGAACAGGGTCAGCACTTGATCGTCGCGCTGGAAGCGTTCGCTGGCTTGCAGGGCCAGGGAGAAAAAGTCGGTCTCCTGCCAGCCGCTGGCCGGCAAGTCCGCCAGCACCGCGATGCGACTGGCGTTGAGGTTACGGATCCCGCCAAGCAGGTTCAGGCCATCGCGTTTGGGCAAATGTTCGAGGCAATCGACCACCAGTGCCAGGTCAAACCGGCGCGCCGCCAGTTCGGCAGGCAATGGTCCAGGTGTCGCATGGGCCACACGAGTGTCCGGGTGCGCCAGCTTGAAGGCCTCAAGCGCGGGGAACTCGCTGGCGCCAATCAGCAACAGGCGCGCGGGGGCATAACGATCAAGCAAAGCGGCCAACGCCTGCTGGGGCGTGCGCGAAGAAATACCTGCAATCATCGAAGATCCTCAATCAGAGCTGCCAAGACTAGCCTGCTCCAAGGACCGGGCCTAGAGCTGGTTCGTCCTAAAAGCGCCGATCTGCCGTGAACACGGGTTAAAACTGCAATGGCCTATTGCTGGCGGAGATTAAAACTCGGGTCTTTACTACCTGAATCGGTTCTCTGCCGATCCCCTCAGGAGAAAACTAGATGAGCATAGTTCGCACAGCATTACCCTTGGTTCTGCTAACCAGTGTGTTGACTGGTTGCGCAGGTTTGCAGAAAACCGACTGGCCGACCTGTGCGGCGGTCGGTGGTGTCGTGGGCGCAGGTCTCGGCGCGACCGAGAGCTCGGCATGGGCGGGGTATGGCGCGCTGCTCGTCGGCGGCACGGCTGCGGCCTATTGCTGGGTTCACGGTGATGGCGACGAAGACGGCGATGGCGTGCCGGATAGCCGCGACAAGTGCCCGGGAACACCTAGAGGCGTGCGGGTCGATGCCGACGGTTGCCCTCCACCGGTGCCTGCGCCAGTGGTCGAAGAAGCGGCCGTGGTTAAAGAAGAAGTCATCGTCATTCGCGATGTTCACTTCCAGTTTGACAAGGCCACACTGACCCCGGCCGACAAATTGGTACTCGATAAAATCGCCACTCGCTTGAAAGGGGAAGCGCCTAACGCCCAACTGACTGTAACCGGTCACACCGACAGCGTTGGCAGCGATACCTATAACCAGAAACTGTCGGACCGTCGAGCGCACTCGGTGGTCGAGTACCTGATTTCCCAAGGCGTACCCCGCAGCGAATTCGTGTCTGTTACCGGTGCCGGTGAAAGCCAGCCGGTTGCCGATAACAAAACCGCTGACGGCCGCTCGATGAACCGTCGCACGGAAATCAAAATCAACCGCTAACCCCCTCGTACTCCGCGGCTTGTGCAGTCGCGGATGCGGGTCTTTACTCCTGTGTGACCGGCATTGGCCGGTAACACAGGAGCTTTCACCATGAGTGTTCTCACACGGACCGTCTTGCCGGTTGTGCTGCTTGGCAGCCTGTTGACCGGTTGCGCTACTCACAGCGATGGCACCGCCCCCCTCAATCAACGAACCTGGCCAATCTGCAGCGTTATCGGCGGCCTGGTCGGTGGCGGCCTGGGCGCTCTCCAAAGTAGCGGTTGGGCGGCCGGTGGGGCGGCGCTTGGTATCTTGACCGGTGGCTTGATCTGTTACGCCCAGGATGGCGACGAAGACGATGATGGAGTCTTCGATCGACGCGATCGCTGCCCTGATACGCCGGCCAATACCCCCGTCGAACATCATGGTTGCCCATTGCCGCAGTACCCGGCCAGCGTGAAACCTGAACCTGCTCAATCGGAGGTCATCACCCTGAGCGACGCGGGCGACGTACTGTTTGCCTTCAACCAATCCGAACTGACCCCAGCCGCGCAGAGCAAGCTGGATTCGCTGATGCCCAAACTGCAAAGCGCCGATGTGGTGAGCATCAAGGTGATCGGTCATACCGACAGCATCGGTTCGGACACCTATAACCAGGCACTCTCGGAACGTCGCGCCAGTAGCGTGGCGGCCTACCTGTTGAGTCAGGGCGTGGCGCCGAACAAGCTCACCAGCGAGGGCAAGGGCCAAAGTCAGCCAGTGGCCGATAACGAAACGGAAGAAGGGCGGGCGAAAAACCGTCGGGTGGAGTTGCACATCAATCGCTGAGCCCCGTGATAGAGCCGTCGGACCACAATTGAAGTCAGTCCGACGGCCATTCGGCGGTCTTATGAAGAATTTTCCGCTGCCCTCTGGCTTATCCCGCGTGGAAGCCGGTACTGTGCGCGCAAAGAATAATTGTCAGCGGGGAGCGTATGAACGTGTTTTGGGGGCTTGGGAAGTTGTTGACCCTGCTGTTCTGGCTGGTGGTGCTGGTCAATCAGCTCATGCCGTTTGTCAATCCTCTGCACCTGCTGGTCGATCTGGCCGGCAGCCTGCTGGCCTGCCTTCATCTTCTTGAGGCGGTGTTCTGTTTTCGCAGCCTCAGAGGTCGCGCCCACCCTTGGCTTGATCGCCTGAAGATCCTCTTTTTCGGCGTTTTCCACCTGCAAACCATCCCGGCTCCGACCGCGCCTAAGGCTTCCCATGCGTAAACTCTGTCTGCTCGCTGCACTCATCAGCCCGTTGGCCTGCGCCCAGGTGGTGAGCGTCGAAACCAACTCGCTGATGCGTTTGCCCAACACCGCCAGCACCTTGCAGCTGGAACGCCTGGAAGTGGCCGACTACGGCACGTTGTTGATTCCCTCGAATGTGACCGAGGTATCCGTCGGTGAATTGCGTCTGGGTCGTGAAGCGCGGATCGCCATCGTACCCGGCGAACAGCCGCTTGAGCTGAAGGTCAGTCGTGCGCAGTTGTCGGAAGGCAGCCAGATCACGGCTCGCGGCGCGCCGGGGACTTACCTCAAGGCCGCCCGCTCCGGGCGTAACCTGAACATGCAGATCAAGGCACTGAGTGCGCCGCAATTGTTGGTGGACGCTCGCGGCGGCGCGGGCGCACCGGGTTTCGTCGGTCTCGATGGGGCCAACGGTCAGGCACCGGGTTGTACCTGGGGCCAGGCCGGCCGTGGTGCCGACGGCAGTGATGGAAGTGACGGTCAGCCGGGCGCGCCGGGTGCACTGGTTCGTCTGGAAGTGCCGCGTGATTACCCGGCGGAACTGATCAAGGTCCAGGTGGCCGGCGGTGACGGTGGTGTGGCCGGGCCTGGCGGTAAACCGGGCGCGGGTGGCAAGGCCAAGGGCTGTTTCGTTTACAAGGCCGATGGCGGCAAGAGCGGCCGCCCTGGGGTTGATGGTCAGCCGGGGTCTGCCGGTGCGGCGGGTTCGGTGACCTTGCAGCGGTGTAAGAATGACTGAGCTCCCCTGTGGCGAGGGGACTTGTCGGAATGCCGCATCACCCCGTTCGGCTGCGAAGCAGTCGTAAAACCTGTGTGTGCGGTGTATCTGTAGGAATGCAGTGGACCGCTGCGCGGTCCAACGGGGACAAGTCCCCTCGCCACAAAAGCTGTGAGGCTTTAGAACATCGGGCGAGCCGCAGCAATCGCCACCAGCACCAACCCGACAATCAGATTAATCCCCACCAACTTGCGAATTTTCCCAAGCGTAGCAGCCCCGGTCGGCCAATCCTGCGCCGCCACCGCCGTGCGCAACTCTGGCAACAACAACGCCTGAATCCGGATAAACAGCGCCGTCATCACCACGTACAACCCCATCATCACCTGCACATACCGCGGCGCCGCTTCAAAACCGCTGTACTGCAAATGAATCATGCCCACACCGCTGACCGGCAACAGCACCACCGCGACCCAGACCCAGCGGAAAAAACCTTGAAACACTTCTACCCACAGCTTCAAACGGGCAGGGCCTTCCAAAGCCTTCATCGCCGCGGGGCGCAAGACCATCCACGCGAAAAACATGCCGCCAACCCACACCAGGGCTGACAGTACATGCAGGGTATAAACAAGGCCAAAAGGTGTCATTGGGGTACTCCGTTCTGCGCGGGATTAATTAGCGGGGTATGATAGCGGCCGATCCGAACCACTGAAAATTTATCCAGCGTTTTTTGCGCCCGACAATCCATGATCAGCACTGAACTCAAAACCACGATCCAGGGCGCCTACTCGCGTTTTCTCGAAGCCAAGAGCCTCAAGCCGCGCTACGGCCAACGCCTGATGATCGCCGAAATTGCCAAGGTCCTCGGTGACATCGACACCGACGACGAAGGCCGGCGCAGTGGCGACCCCGCGATTGTCGCGGTGGAAGCCGGCACTGGTACCGGCAAAACCGTGGCCTACAGCCTGGCCGCCATTCCCACTGCCAAGGCCGCCGGCAAGCGCCTGGTGATTGCCACGGCCACCGTGGCCCTGCAAGAGCAGATCGTCTACAAGGATTTGCCCGACCTGATGCGCAACAGCGGGCTGAATTTCAGCTTTGCCCTGGCCAAGGGGCGCGGGCGCTACATGTGCCTGTCCAAGCTCGACATGTTGCTCCAGGAAGGTCACGCGCAAACCGCCACGGCGCAGCTGTTTGAAGAAGAAGGTTTCAAGATCGAGGTCGACGAGGCCAGTCAGAAGCTGTTCACCAGCATGATCGAGAAACTCGCCGGCAATAAGTGGGACGGCGACCGTGACAGTTGGTCCACCGCCCTGGAAGATGCCGACTGGGCGCGCCTAACCACCGATCACAGCCAATGCACCAACCGCCATTGTCCGAACTTCGGCCAGTGCGCCTTCTACAAGGCCCGCGAAGGCATGGGCAAGGTCGACGTGATCGTCACCAACCACGACATGGTCCTGGCCGACTTGGCGCTGGGCGGCGGCGCCGTGCTGCCGGACCCGCGTGACACCATCTACGTGTTCGACGAAGGCCACCACCTGCCGGACAAGGCCATCGGCCATTTCGCCCATTACACGCGTCTGCGTTCCACCGCCGACTGGCTGGAAACCACCGCCAAGAACCTCACCAAGTTGCTGGCCCAGCACCCGCTGCCGGGCGATCTGGGCAAGTTGATCGAACAAGTGCCGGAACTGGCACGGGAGATCAAAACCCAGCAGCAATTCATGTTCACCGCCTGCGAGCAGGTCGCCGATTTCAAACCCGGCGAAGACGTTGAAGGTCGCGAACGGCCGCGTCATCGCTTTGTCGGTGGGGTCGTTCCCGAGCACATGCGCGAAATGGGCATCGAGCTGAAGAAGGGCTTTGCCCGTCTGACCGATGTCTTTACCCGACTGACCGAACTGCTCAAGGAAGGCATGGACGGCGAGGTCAACATCGGCATCGCCAGCAACCAGGCTGAAGAGTGGTACCCGCTGTTCGGTAGCCTGTTGTCCCGCTCTTCGGGCAACTGGGAATTGTGGGGCGCTTTCACCGCTGAAGACCCGGAAGACAACCCGCCGATGGCCCGCTGGCTGACCCTGGCCGAAAGCGGTTCGCTGTTCGACATCGAGGTCAACGCCAGCCCGATCCTCGCGGCAGAAATGCTCCGTCGCAATTTGTGGAACGTGGCCTACGGCGCTCTGGTGACCTCCGCCACCCTGACCGCGCTCGGTACCTTCGACCGCTTCCGCATGCGCGCCGGCTTGCCGAAAAAAGCCGTGACCGCAGTGGTTCCAAGCCCGTTTCATCATGCTGATGCTGGCGTGCTGCGAGTGCCGGACCTGAAGGCCGATCCGCGTGATGCGCCGGCCCACACCGCGGCGATCATCCGTGACTTGCCAGCCTTGGTGGAAGGTTCGCGGGGCACCCTGGTGCTGTTCTCTTCGCGCAAACAGATGCAGGACGTGTTCGACGGCCTTGACCGCGACTGGCGCAAGCAAGTGTTCATTCAAGGCAACCTGTCGAAACAGGAAACCCTGAACAAGCACAAGGCGCGGGTCGATGGCGGCGATTCCAGCGTGTTGTTCGGCCTGGCGAGTTTTGCCGAAGGGGTCGACTTGCCCGGCGCGTATTGCGAGCACGTGGTGATCGCGAAGATTCCATTCTCGGTGCCCGATGATCCGGTCGAAGCGGCCCTGGCCGAGTGGATCGAGGCTCGGGGTGGCAATCCGTTCATGGAAATCTCCGTGCCGGATGCTTCGCTGAAGCTGGTCCAGGCCTGCGGTCGCTTGCTGCGCACCGAAGAAGACCGCGGCACCATCACCTTGCTCGATCGACGGCTCGTCACCCAGCGTTACGGCAAGGCAATCCTCAATGCGTTGCCACCCTTCCGTCGTGAAATTTCCTGATACACCGGTGGGCAAATTTGTCCACCGCGTTGTCTATCTCTCTGCCATCGCTTTTCCACTGGCCAATGTTGGTCGTTAGGGAGAATTTCGTTCTCATGATTCGCCGTTCGCTGCGCCGTTCGTTACCTGCCGTTTTCGCTCTGATGTTCGCAGCCCCTTTGCTGGCGGCCCCTGCCGGCCAACAGACGCTGTTCAACTTTGTGCGCCCCACCGATGTGGTCCAAGTGGCGACTCAGGACGCCAGCCTGCCGCAATCCAACGCCGAGCAAACGGCCGAAGGCGAAGTGCTGCGTCGGGTGACGTTCAATCCGGTGGCACAACCGACCTTGCGTCTGACCCCGCAGACGGGCGCCTGGGACTGGTCCCAGGCGGGCTTCATGAGTTTGCGGATTCAGAGCGCAATGAACTGGGCCGTGACCCTGTACGTGACAATCCAGAGCAACGACGGCAAGACACTGGTCAGCCGCGTCGACTTGCCGGCCGGCCCTGCGCAAACTTTATGGGTGCCGCTGCAGCCATTTACGCCATTGAACCTTGGCCTGAAAGCCGGCCCGCCGATGCCGATCACTTTTGAGGGGCAGCGCGTATTGCTGGCCAGCAGCGCCGGTGAGCTGGAGCGCAGCCAGGTGGTGTCGGTGACCTTGTCGATGGATCAGCCGAAAGTCGCGCAAAGCATTCTGCTTGAGCGCTTTGGCGTGCAAGACGGCGATGCGGTTACCCAAGCGGCTTTTGGCGGCCTTGTAGACGCTTACGGCCAGTCGACCCGGGCCAAATGGCCAGAGAAAGTCAGCAGCGACGAGCAACTGAAAAGCGCCGCCGCCAAGGAACATCAGCAACTGAAAACCTGGCTGGCCGAGCGCGAAAAGTCGTCCCTGGACAAGTTTGGTGGCTGGAACAAAGGCCCGGCATTCAAGGCCAGCGGGTTTTTCCGCACTGAGAAGCGCGACGGTCGCTGGTACCTGGTGACCCCGGAAGGCCATCCGTTCTATTCCCTCGGGGTCAACACCGTCACCCCGGACGTCGACCAGACCTACGTCGCGGGCCGCGAGTGGATGTTTGAATCCCTGCCCAAACCCGACGAGCCGCTGGCCAGCCACTATGGCGAAGGCGATAACCGTGGCGGCAACGGCGTCGATCAGGGCCGAGGCTACAATGCCGGTCGCTGGTACGACTTCTATGGCGCCAACTTGCAGCGTCTGTATGGTCCGCCGTGTGTGGTGACCAGCGACACTAAGGCCGGTGTCGCCGAAGCGGCCAAGGCTGACGCGGTTGCGGCAACGGCAACGGTAGAAAAGGCTGCTGAGCAACCTGTCGTTCCTTCTGCGGCCGAATCCGGTGTCGCCGAAGCCGCCAAGACCGGCGCCGTTGAAGCGACCGCCGCCATAGCAACTGAGCAAACACCTGCCGAACCCTGCAAAGCGGTGGTTGATGAACAGCGCTGGGCCAGTCACACCCTTGATCGCCTGCAAGCCTGGGGCTTCAACACCCTCGGCAACTGGAGCGCCCCGGCGCTGGCCAACGCTGATCGCGTGCCGTACACCTTGCCGCTGTCGATCGTCGGCGATTACGCCAGCATCAGCACCGGCACCGACTGGTGGGGCGGCATGCCCGACCCGTTCGACCCACGATTCGCCATGGCCACCGAACGTGCCGTGGCCATTGCCGCGCGCGATCATCGCGATGATCCATGGCTGATCGGTTACTTCGCCGATAACGAACTGGCCTGGGCCGGCCCCGGCGACGACCCGAAAGCCCGTTACGCCTTGGCCTACGGCACCTTGAAAATGACCACCGACGTACCGGCCAAGCGCGCATTCCTCAAGCAATTGCGGGACAAATACCGCAATCAGGCGGGCCTATCCAAAGCCTGGGGCATTGATTTGCCGGCCTGGGAATTGATGGAAGACCCGGGCTTCGTGCCGCCGCTGCCAAGCGCCGAACACCCGGAAATCGAAGCCGACTTCAAATACTTCCAGAAGGTTTTCGCCGACACGTACTTCAAGACCCTCTCCGATTCGCTCAAGTGGCACGCGCCGAATCAGCTGTTGCTGGGTGGCCGGTTTGCCATCAGCACACCGGAAGCGGTTGAATCCTGCGCCCAGTATTGCGACGTGCTGAGCTTCAACATGTACACCCTGCAACCGCAGGACGGTTATGACTTCGCCAAGCTGCGCAGCCTGGACAAACCGGTGCTGATCACCGAGTTCAACTTCGGCTCCGCGGATCGCGGTCCGTTCTGGGGCGGCGTGACGCAATTGGCGAAGGAAGAGGACCGTGGGTCGGCTTACGCCAATTTCCTCAAACAGGCGATGAGCGAACCGTCGATCGTCGGCGTGCACTGGTTCCAATACCTTGACCAACCGGTTACCGGTCGTCTGCTGGATGGCGAGAACGGGCACTTCGGGCTGGTGGGCATTACCGATCTGCCGTTCCAGGGGTTCGTCGACAGCGTTCGCAAGAGCAATTTGCAGACCGTCGATCAGCTCGGTAAAGAGGCCGAGAAGGCCAAGGCTGAGGCGGATAAAGCCGGTCAAACAGCGGAGGGCGGCAGAAAAGGCGAGGCTGGCAAAGGCGCAGGGCAGGGCGCTGGCCATGCGGGTGGGCATTCCGGCAATGGCCATTAAATAGCTGAAACCGTGTCATCGTTCTTCGCGAGCAAGCCCGCTCCCACATTCAATCGCATTCTTTCTGAAAGAACTCGGTCGAATGTGGAAGCGGGCTTGCTCGCGAAGGCGTCCGCCAAGGCACCCTAAAGATCTGATCCAATCCATAGGTGGGCGACCGCCCAGCTTGCCACAGTTCCCAAAACCCTCTAGGGCTGGAACAATGCGGCCACTTTGTAGAACATTATCCAGAGGAGTTGCGGGTGCAGATTCAGGGTTTTTACGAGCTGAAGTTCGAAGCGGTGCGTGAGGCTTTCGCGGCGCTGTTCGACGATCCTCAGGAACGTGGCGCAGCGTTGTGCATCCAGATTGGCGGTGAAACCGTGGTCGACCTTTGGGCCGGTAGCGCTGACAAGGATGGCACCGAAGCCTGGCACAGCGACACCATCGCCAACCTGTTCTCCTGCACCAAGACCTTCACCGCTGTCACCGCCCTGCAACTGGTGGCCGAAGGCAAGCTGCAACTGGATGCCCCGGTTGCCCGCTACTGGCCCGAGTTCGCCGCCGCCGGTAAAGAGTCCGTGACCCTGCGTCAATTGCTCTGCCATCAGGCCGGTCTGCCGGCGCTGCGTGAGCTGCTGGCCCCGGAAGCCCTTTACGACTGGCAAACCATGGTTGACGCCCTGGCCGCCGAAGAACCGTGGTGGACGCCGGGCGTCGGTCACGGTTACGCCGCGATCACCTACGGCTGGCTGGTCGGTGAGTTGCTGCGTCGTGCCGACGGTCGTGGGCCGGGTGAGTCCATCGTGGCGCGGGTCGCAAAGCCTTTGGGGCTGGATTTCCACGTCGGCTTGGCGGACCAGGAGTTTCATCGCGTGGCGCACATCGCCCGTGGCAAGGGCAATGTCGGCGACGCCGCCGCCCAGCGCTTGCTGCAAGTGACGATGCGCGAGCCGACGGCCATGACCACGAGGGCGTTCACTAACCCGCCGTCGATCATGACCAGCACCAACAAACCCGAGTGGCGGCGCATGCAGCAACCCGCCGCCAATGGCCATGGCAATGCCCGCAGCCTGGCCGGGTTCTATGCCGGTCTGCTCGATGGCAGCTTGCTGGAAAGCGAAATGCTTGACGAAATGACGCGCGAGCACAGCCTCGGCGAGGACAAGACTTTACTGACCCGGACCCGTTTCGGCCTTGGTTGCATGCTCGATCAACCGGACGTCCCCAACGCCACCTACGGCCTCGGCCCTCGTGCGTTCGGTCATCCGGGTGCGGGCGGTTCCACCGGTTTTGCCGATCCGGAACACGATGTGGCCTTCGGCTTTGTGACAAATACCCTTGGGCCGTACGTCTTGATGGATCCGCGCGCACAAAAACTTGTGCGAGCACTGGCCACTTGTCTGTAAAACGCGCTCAGGGGTTCCAGGGCCGGAACCCCAAGGCCTTTTTGATTTCCAAGCGTCTGTTTATCCGGGTCAATCCGGCCTGATAGTTCATTACTTCATTTTGTGGATATCCAATGTCTTCCAATAAAACCCTCGCTTTGGCCCTGTGCTTCGCTATTACCGGTTGCGCACAAACTCCACAAAATGACTCGGATGGCGGCAGCTGGTGGCCGTTCGGTTCCTCCGACAAAGTCGCTGCTAAAACCCCGGCCCCGGCACCCCTCAAGCCTGCCGCGACCGCTCCGGTGGCCAAGACTGAAAGCGCCAGCCATTGGTACTGGCCGTTCGGTTCCGATGACAGCGCCGACAAGACCCCGGCCAAGCCAGAAGTAAAACCAGAGGTAAAACCTGAAGCCAAACCTGCCGCTGTGGCCAAAGCTGAGGCCGATGCAGGTGGCAAATGGTGGTGGCCGTTCGGCGGCAAGGAGCAAAGCACTGCCAAAGCCGTTCCGATGCCTGATCCTAAAGTTACCCAAGCCTGGCTCGACGACTACGAACCGCGCCTGCGCGAAGCGATCAAGGGCAGCAACCTGCAACTCGAGCGCCGTGAAAACGTATTGGTGGTGACCGCGCCGGTAGAGGGCTCGTTCAACCCTGACCGTCCGGCCATG
Organism: Pseudomonas sp. F01002; assembly: GCF_004402115.1. Lineage (NCBI taxonomy): Bacteria > Pseudomonadati > Pseudomonadota > Gammaproteobacteria > Pseudomonadales > Pseudomonadaceae > Pseudomonas > Pseudomonas sp. F01002. The sequence goes on from NZ_SOPU01000011.1 coordinate 150,080, forward strand.
CTGCTGCCGGTGACCCTCGGCCCGTTCACTCGCGTCGCGAAAATCCTTGAAGTTGATCCGAAAACTGCCGTGCTGGTTCTCGGCCACAGTGATACGTCGGGCTCCGCACCGGCCAACGTGAAACTGAGCCAGGAGCGTGCCCAGGCCGTTGCCGCGATTTTCCGCCTCAGCGGTTTGCAGCGTGATCGCCTGATGCTGCGCGGTATGGGTGGCGAAGCCCCGCGTGCTGCCAACGACAGCAATGAAGGCCGTGCCTTGAACCGTCGCGTCGAACTGCTGGTGACCCCGCAAAACACCATGGTCGCGTTGCTGAGCAAGTACAACATGCCGGCGCCGGCGCCAGTGAGCCAGGTCGCTGCCAAGGACATCAAGCCAGTGGCCACGCCGGTCACCCCTGCGCCAGCCGCGAAAAAAGCGGCTGTACCCGCCGCGAAAAAGGCCCCGACCAAGAAAGCCGCCGCCAAGAAGTCGCCAGCTAAAACCGCGACTCCGGCGAAAAAGACTGCTCCGGCCAAAGCCGCTGCCGACTCGAAAAAAGTCACCGCCGCTGCCCCCGACGCCGACGCCACAAAGAAGTAATTCGTTAACTAAAAGGAATGCGCCATGACCCAGGGCCTGGCTGATATGCGTCGCGACTACACCCGTGATGGCCTGACCGAGGCGCAAGCCCCGGCCGAGCCATTCGCGCTGTTCCATCAGTGGTTCGCCGACGCGGTGAAAACCGAGCAGGCGCCGGTGGAAGCCAACGCCATGACCCTGGCCACCGTCGATCAGGACGGTCGGCCGCATTGCCGCATTCTGCTGCTCAAGGGGCTGGACGAGCAGGGTTTCACCTTCTTCACCAACTACGACAGCGCCAAGGGTCAGCATCTGGCCGCGAACCCGTTCGCGGCCATGACCTTTTTCTGGCCGGCCCTGGAGCGTCAGGTGCGCATCGAAGGGCGGGTGGTGAAGGTTACGCCTGAAGAGTCCGACGCCTACTTCCAGGTCCGGCCGCTGGGTAGTCGCCTCGGTGCCTGGGCTTCGCCCCAGAGCCGGGTGATCGCCGATCGTGCCGAGCTGGAAGCGCTGCTCAAGAACACCGAGCAACGTTTCAGCGACACGCAACCTCATTGCCCTGAGCATTGGGGCGGTTATCGTTTGTTACCGGAGCGCATCGAGTTCTGGCAGGGCCGTTCGAGCCGCCTGCACGATCGCCTCAACTATCGTTTGCAGGGCGCCGACTGGATTCTTGAACGTCTGGCACCTTAAGCCGTCTACCGATCGGAATAACCTGCCGCCGCGGCTTCAAGCCACTGCGGCAGGTCTCGGCGCTTGACCTTCTGCGCTTGAGCGTTCGCCAGTTGCTGGAGCATGAACGCCTTTTTCTGCTCGTCTTTACCCGCCAGCGCTAGCGCCAGATCGCGGTCCATCCAGCGTTTGATCCGCACGTATAACCACCCGTGGAAGTACAGACCGGCGACGGTGGTGATGACAATGATGAAGTAATCCATGAAAATCCTTGGTTCAGTGGCGCAGATTACGGAATTTGCCGCTACTGTGTGTCAAGTTCGTGGCAGCGCCCTGTACCGGGCCTGAATCAAACCAATTTTATCCGGGCAGGGCCGTGACAGGCGTCAAGCTGCGGAGTTTAATGAATACCTGTCCTTTGGAGTTGATGCTATGCGTAAGTCTGTTCTGCTGGTTGCTTCTTTTTCCACGATGGCGATGTTGCTCACTGGTTGCCAATCCAGTCTGACCGGTGACTCCTACTCCCGTGACGAAGCGCGTCGCGTGCAGACCGTTCGTATGGGCACTATCGAGTCCCTGCGACCGGTCAAAATCGAAGGCACCAAAACCCCGATCGGCGGCCTTGCCGGTGCGGCGGTGGGCGGTGTTGGCGGCAGCGCTATCGGTGGCGGTCGTGGCAGCATCGTTGCTGCGGTTATCGGCGCCGTCGCTGGCGGCCTGATCGGCTCGGCCACTGAAGAAGGTCTGACCCGCGCCCAAGGCGTCGAAATCACCGTTCGCGAAGACGACGGCAGCATGCGCGCCTACGTGCAACAGGTTCAGGAGAATGAAGTGTTCCGTGTTGGCGAGCGGGTGCGGATTGCTACTGTTAATGGGACTAGCCGCGTTTCGCATTAAGCGGGAACGGGTAATAAAGCAAAACCCCGATCAGGTGACTGGTCGGGGTTTTTTGTTTGGGATGAGAAGCAGGCGCTGCAATTTCTAAACGTTGCAGGTCAGTTGAAAAAGATAGGCCGGGTCGTATATTTTCTTCCCCAGTATTTCTTCCAAGGCATCAAGCTGCTCCGTCGTGAGGTTGTATCCTTCCCAGCCCTGTTGGTCCACCGTCCATCCCATAATTGCTTTCAGTTTTTCATCGTAGCCATTCGGTAATTCTTCTTCGAATACGAGCAGTTCGGTTTTTTTATCAAATGCCTCGATGAGGTAAATCATGGTTCCACTTTCCTAGTGTTGTCTGCGAGTTTTGTCTGCTCGCCAGTAATCGGATCATATTCACCGAGATGACGGCCACGTTTGTCGTACATCTCGACAGTTCCGTGCTGTGAGTCCCATTCAAAAATTGTCCCTTTTGGGGTTTTCCAGCGTTTTCTAAGATTTCCGCCTCCTTTAACCGCAGTCTTACGATTTGCTTTCGTAGCGTCAGGAAACGCGCTTAAGCCTGTCGGTGCTGGATGGTATTTATGGTCAGAAACACTGACCACAATATAAACCGGCTTCACCAACGACCCCGCCGGAAACACAAGAATGAAATCCTTGTACTCAGGCGGGTAAACCGGATTCACGATGATGCTATCCGCCGCTTTCGTCGGCGGATAAACCCAAATGTGCGGTGCTTGCGGAGCTGCTTCCAGCGCGGGAATACCGAGGATGTCGGAACCATCCACGGCCGGTGTCCAGATCAGTTCAACGCCATCCCCTAGATCCGCCACCTGCTGGCTGCCGCGCAAACTGAACTGCGCGACGTCAACCATTTCCCAATCGCGGTTCTTGCCGGTGTAGAAACCGTATCCCTTGAGACTGCCGTCAGCCTGTTGCTCGACTCTCAGCCGAACGCGGGTGCGGGCCTGTTCCAGGGTGCGTAATTGTTCTTCGGTGTAGAGGGCGCTGTCGTCCAGGCCGGGTACCCAGAAAATTGCGGCCAGACCGGCCAATACGGTAGCTCCAGTAGCGCCGAGTGCTGCGGCCGGAATGACGAGAGTCGGTTTACGGAGTGCAAGTCGGCCAATACTGAGCGAGACGGTACTGCCACTGATGGTTTCGAGATTCAGCAGCCCGGCGTCGTCTACCTCACGAGCACCGAGCCAGGCGACTTCTCCGTAGTCCTTGAGGTTGTCGGTGGGCACCATTCCCGAAGGATTCGAGTAATCGATGATGGCGTCCGGCAGCTTGCAGGACTTGGCGAATACGCATCCTGCGCGAACGGCTTCGTGTTTTTTCGCGACAACTTCACGACTCCGTTCGAAGGCGTCTTGCCTCGCGAGCATGGCGTCGTAAGCGTTTTGTCTGGTATCCCGCGCGGCCAGTTCGGTGGCCGTCATGAAGCGGTGAGTGACGTGATGCCCGTCGCCTGACGGTGGGTTCTGAACCCGGGGAATGTCCTTATTGCCAGCCACTGATCTTCCTTGCGTTCGTACGTCGACAGCCCCCAAAAAAGGGGCTGTGCGACGTTAACGAACGAGGCTGATCGTGGCTGTAGGACGAGTCTTCAATGACTCTAAGAGTTGTCTCTGATTATCAGGATGGCAACGCAGTGCTCTTGCGACTCGCTGCCGCCGTCACCGCATAACCCATCAATGCCGCCAATATCGAACCGGTCAAAATCCCCATCCGATCCATCCCGGCGTATTCACTGACACCCGGCTCAAACGCCAGGGAGCCGACAAACAGACTCATGGTGAAACCGATCCCGCAGAGGATTGCCACGCCCAGCACCTGGCCCCAGTTGGCGCCTTGGGGCAGGGCGGCGATGCCGATTTTCACGGCCAGCCAGGTCAGGCCGAACACGCCGAGGGTCTTGCCCAGCAGCAGGCCAACCGCGATGCCCATCGGCACGTGGTGGGTGAAGCTTTCGACGGTCACACCGCTCAGGGACAGGCCGGCGTTGGCGAAGGCGAACAGCGGCAGGATGCCGTAGGCCACCCATGGATGCAGAGCGTGTTCCAGGGTAAGCAACGGCGAGGGTTCGGCGTTTTTTGTGCGCAGGGGAATGCAGAAGGCCAGGGTCACACCGGCCAGTGTCGCGTGGACACCGCTCTTGAGCACACAGACCCAGAGGATCAAACCGATGATCATGTACGGCCCGAGCTTGACCACGCCGAGCCGGTTCATCGCGATCAACGCCACGATGCACGTCGCGGCCAGAGACAGCGAAAGGGTCGAGAGCGTACCCGAGTAGAAGATCGCAATGACGATGATTGCGCCGAGGTCGTCAATAATTGCCAAAGTCATCAGGAAAAGCTTCAGCGACACCGGTACCCGCTTACCCAGCAGGGCCAGTACGCCGAGGGCGAAGGCGATGTCGGTGGCCATCGGGATGGCCCAGCCACCCAGGGCTGCCGGGTCATCGCGGTTCAGAAACCAGTAGCTCAGCGCCGGCACCACCATGCCGCCAATCGCCGCCGCGCCGGGCAGGACGATTTGCGACGGTTTCGACAGTTGGCCGTCGAGGACTTCGCGCTTCACTTCCAAGCCGATCAGCAGGAAGAACAGGGCCATCAGGCCGTCGTTGATCCACAGCAGCGCCGGTTTGGCGATTTGCAACGCGCCGACCTGCGCCACTACCGGAGTGTCCAGAAAACTGCTGTAAAGCCACGACAGCGGGGAATTGTTGATGATCAAAGCCAGAGCAGCAGCGGCGATCAATAACAGTCCGCTGGCAGCTTCCAACTGGAAGAAACGCGTGAAAGTGCTACGCAGAGGCAAGGTCGCTCTCCATCGATGAATTCAAAAGGTGGCACACACTAACCCGTACCGTTAGTTGTTAAAACAAAAGTTATATTCTTTTTTGTTATATACCGTTACAACGTGAACGACCGGCAGGGACCTGAGCCTAGCAGTTGCCGGGCGTATTGAACCTCAGCTGTACCTGTGCGTGATGTAGGTTTTTTCCTAAGCTTGTTATCTGAGCCTTGCAACAAGGCCGACTCAACGAGAAAAACACCATGAGCGACAATCGACAGTGGGCCCGCGAAGCCATCCGGATCATCGAAGCCGACTTCCAGCGCAGCGCCGACACCCACCTGATTCCCTTACCGCTGCCGGGTTTTCCGGGCATCGAGTTGTATTTCAAGGATGAGTCCAGTCATCCCACCGGCAGTCTGAAGCACCGTTTGGCGCGCTCGCTGTTTCTGTATGCGCTGTGTAACGGCTGGCTCAAACCCGGTGCGCCGGTGATTGAAGCGTCCAGCGGTTCGACGGCGATTTCCGAGGCGTACTTCGCCAGCTTGCTGGGCTTGCCGTTCATTGCGGTGATGCCGGCGACCACCTCCAAAGAGAAGATCGCGCAGATCGCTTTCTACGGCGGCAAGAGTCACTTGGTCGACGATCCGACGCAGATCTACGCCGAATCCGAGCGCCTGGCCCGCGAACACGATGGGCATTTCATCGACCAGTTCACCTATGCTGAGCGCGCTACCGATTGGCGGGCGAACAACAACATCGCTGAGTCGATCTTCCAGCAAATGCGCTTCGAACTGCACCCCGAGCCGAGCTGGCTGATCTCCAGCCCCGGCACCGGCGGCACCACCGCGACGCTGGGCCGTTACGTGCGTTACCGCCAACATTGCACACGCGTGCTCTGCGCCGATGCCGAGCGCTCGGTGTTCTTCGATTACTACCAGACCGGCGACGCCAGTCTGCGCCTGGATTGCGGTTCGCGGATTGAAGGCATTGGCCGGCCTCGGGTGGAAGCGTCGTTCCTGCCCAAAGTGATCGATGCGATGGTCAAGGTGCCGGACGCATTGTCTCTAGCAGCCATGCATTACCTGGCGCAGCGTTTGGGACGTCGGGTCGGCGGGTCGAGCGGGACCAACCTGATCGGCGCCTTGATGGCTGCCCAGCAGATGGCGGCGGCGGGGGAGTCGGGGTCGATCGTGGCGATTCTGTGTGATGGCGGCGAGCGTTATGCCACGACCTATTACGATCAGGCTTGGCTCAAGGTCCAGGGGTATGAGTTGAGTGGTTTGATGGATGCCGTGGCGGGGAGTGTCGAGCGCGGCGAGCCGCTGCCGGCCAGCGTGTTGCGCGCCAATATCTGATCCACCGCAGAGCAAATGTGGGAGCGGGCTTGCTCGCGAATACGGTTTAACATTCAACGAAGATGTTGACTGATCCACCACTTTCGCGAGCAAGCCCGCTCCCACAGGTTCTGCTTTGTTTCATTGATTGCGTATCAGGCTTCGAGGCCGAGGATGTCGCGGGCCACAGCTTCTGCAATCCGAATCCCATCGACACCCGCCGACAGAATCCCGCCCGCATAACCCGCGCCTTCACCCGCCGGGAACAAGCCTTTCACGTTCAGGCTTTGCATCGACTCGTCACGGGTAATCCGCAGCGGCGATGACGTACGTGTCTCGATCCCGGTCAACACCGCGTCGTGCAGCGAGTAACCGCGTATCTGCTTCTCGAACGCTGGCAAGGCTTCGCGAATGGCTTCGATGGCAAACGCCGGCAAGGCCAGCGCCAAGTCACCCAAGGCAACCCCCGGTTTGTAAGACGGTTCTACGCTGCCCAACTCGGTGGACGGCTTGCCGGCAATGAAGTCGCCGACCAGTTGCGCCGGCGCTTCATAGTTGCTGCCGCCCAGCACAAAGGCGTGGGATTCCAGGCGTTCCTGCAGCTCGATACCCGCCAGCGGGCCGCCCGGATAATCGACTTCCGGGGTGATCCCGACGACGATCCCGGAGTTGGCGTTGCGTTCGTTACGCGAGTATTGGCTCATGCCGTTGGTGACCACGCGGCCTGGCTCGGACGTCGCCGCCACCACGGTGCCGCCCGGGCACATGCAGAAGCTGTAGACCGAACGTCCGTTGCTGGCGTGGTGCACCAGTTTGTAGTCGGCAGCCCCGAGTTTCGGGTGGCCGGCGTACTTGCCCAAGCGTGCGCGGTCGATCAGCGACTGCGGGTGTTCGATGCGGAAACCCACCGAGAACGGCTTGGCTTCCATGAACACGCCACGGCCATGCAGCATACGGAAGGTGTCCCGGGCGCTGTGACCGAGGGCCAGAATCACGTGTTTCGAATGGATCTGCTCGCCGCCATTGAGCTCGACGCCGACCAGTTGGCCATCCTCGATCAACACATCGGTCACCCGCTGCTGGAAGCGCACTTCGCCACCCAGCGCACGAATCTGCTCACGCATGTTTTCCACAACACCGGTCAGACGGAACGTACCGATGTGCGGTTTGCTGACGTAGAGAATTTCTTCCGGCGCACCCGCTTTGACGAACTCGTGCAGGACTTTGCGACCGATGAATTTCGGGTCCTTGATCTGGCTGTAGAGCTTGCCGTCAGAGAACGTCCCCGCGCCACCTTCGCCGAACTGCACGTTGGATTCCGGGTTAAGCACGCTTTTACGCCACAGGCCCCAGGTGTCCTTGGTGCGCTGGCGCACTTCGGTGCCGCGCTCGAGGATGATCGGCTTGAAGCCCATTTGCGCGAGCAGCAGCCCGGCGAAAATCCCGCACGGACCGAAACCCACGACGACAGGACGTTGCTCAAGATCAGTCGGCGCCTGGCCGACCACTTTGTAGCTGACATCCGGCGCCACGTTGACGTTACGGTCATCGGCGAACGTGTGCAGCACCGCCGCCTCATCGCGAACGTTGAGGTCGATGGTGTAGATGAAGCACAGTTCGGAGGACTTTTTGCGCGCATCGTAGCTGCGCTTGAACAAGGTGAAATCGAGCAGGTCATCACTGGTGATGCCCAGGCGCTGCACGATGGCAGGGCGCAGGTCTTCTTCGGGATGGTCGATCGGCAGCTTGAGTTCGGTGATTCGTAACATGACAGGATCCGGTTCGCGGGGCGCACAACTGCGCCAAGGCGTTGAAGCCCGCGATTATAAGCCTCAAAGAATGATTCCCGTGAGGCTAAAACGATCAGTCGTTACGCGATCCGCCGAAATACCCGCAACCACGCTGAACCTGGCCGTCGACGCGCAGTTCGGCGCTCATGTGCTGGACACTGCCGGTGGTGCTGTCGACGCAACGTTGCGGTGCAACCCACAATTCGATGTGCTGGTTATTGGCTTCGGTGCTGAGGTTGAAGCGGCCATCGCCCAGTTGCTCTTCAACGTAGGGAACGGCCAATGGCGGCTGACCGGCGCGTTCGATGACCATGCCTTTGCCGCTGACTTTCACGTTCCACTCAGGCCCATGGCCGGCGGCGCGCAGAATCAGCAGTTTGAAATTCGGATCGTTGCATGCGGTGCCTGAACGCTCGACGCGGTACAGCTGCGCAAGATCGAGGCGGCTGTCGACGATTCGCCCGCGCACGTCGGCGAACAGCTTGCCCTGGGCGTCGGCGAGGGTTGCGGCCTCTTGCAGGACACTGGTGCCGCCGGTGTCGTTGACCACGTAACTGCGTTGTTCATTGCAGGGTTGGAACTGCAACTTGCCGTCCGCCGCCGTCAACTGGCCCTGCATGCGGGTCTGGCCCACGTGGGAGGCACTTTCACGCGGGCCGTCGAGCAACTGGCAAGCGGCGAACAACGGAAGCAGGGCAACAAGGACTAAGGAACGGGCAACACGCATCTTTGAGTCTCCAGACAAGTGCCGCCACGTTACTCAGCCTGACCGTTCATCACAACCCTGCATGTCCTCGCTTTCCTGAAATCAAGATCAAAAGATCGCAGCCTGCGGCAGCTCCTACGGGGCGTACGCCGAGCCTTTTGTAGGAGCTGGCGAAGCCTGCGATCTTTTGATTCTGGCTGTTTAGCCGACGTGGAAGGTCTGACCTGTTTGCAGGCCTTCCACACTTTTGGCGTAGGCCAGAGCCACATCCGCTGCCGGAACCGGTTTGTAGCCGCGGAAATACGGCGCGTATTTGCCCATGGCCTCGACCAGTACGTTAGGGCTCACCGAATTGACGCGCAGACCGCGAGGCAGTTCGATCGCTGCGGCACGGACAAAGCTGTCGAGGGCGCCATTGACCAGCGCTGCGGAGGCACCGCTGCGAATCGGGTCGTGGCTGAGCACGCCGGTGGTGAAGGTGAACGAGGCGCCGTCATTGGCGAATTCGCGACCGATCAGCAGCAGGTTGACCTGGCCCATCAGCTTGTCTTTCAGGCCCAGGGCGAAGCTTTCTTCGGTCATTTCACCGAGGGGTGCGAAGGTCACGTTGCCGGCAGCGCAGACCAGTGCATCGAACTTGCCGGTTTGCTCGAACAGCTTGCGAATCGAAGCGCTGTCGCTGATATCCACATGGAAATCACCGCTGTTGCGGCCGATGCGGATGATCTCGTGACGCTCGGACAGCTCCTTGTCGACCGCCGAACCAATGGTGCCGCCTGCGCCTATCAAAAGAATTTTCATCGTGTTGTTCCTCGAAGTGGTTAAACGAGGTTGAAGTCTAGAGTGGTTTTTTTCATGGATAAGCGCGCTAATAGGCAACCTTTGGTTTTCAAATGGAAACAATCCATGAGCGAAATGGATGATCTGGCAGCGTTTGCGGTGTTGATCGAAGCGGGGAGTTTTACCTTGGCGGCGCAGCAATTGGGGTGCAGCAAGGGGCAGCTATCCAAGCGCATCAGCCAACTGGAATCGCGTTTTTCAGTGGTGCTGCTGCAACGCACCACTCGCCGTTTGAGCCTGACCGCTGCGGGTGCGGCGCTGTTGCCTCAGGCTCAAGCGCTTGTGGTCCAGGTCGAGAGAGCGCGGCAGGCATTGGCGCGGCTGAAGGACGACATGGCCGGGCCGGTGCGTATGACGGTTCCGGTATCGCTGGGGGAAACCTTCTTCGATGGCTTGTTGCTGGAGTTTTCCGGCAAGTACCCCGAGGTGCAGATCGAGCTAGACCTGAGCAACAGCTACCGTGATTTGTCCCGCGACAGGTTTGATCTCGCGGTTCGCTCCGAGGTGGGCAATGACGAGCGCCTGGTGGCCCGGCCGCTATTAGCCTGGCACGAAATGACCTGCGCCAGCCCGGCTTACCTTGAGCAATACGGCGAACCGTTGACGCCTCAAGCACTCGCTGATCATCGCTGTCTGCTCAACAGTCATTACAGCGGCCGCGAAGAGTGGCTCTATCACCAGCAACACGAGTTGTTGCGGGTTCGCGTATCGGGACCGTTCGCCAGCAACCATTACAGCCTGCTGAAGAAAGCGGCACTGGCCGGCGCCGGCATTGCGCGGTTGCCGTCCTACCTGCTGCAATCGGAATTGGCTGACGGACGTTTGCGCTGGCTCCTGCGTGACTATCAGACCCGCCGCATGCCAATGTATCTGGTTCATCCCTATCAGGGAGGGTTACCGAAACGTACCCAAGTGCTGGCGGATTACCTGATCGGATGGTTCAAGCGCAGCGGTGAGGCGCTGGATAGACTCCAGCACACCACATAGATCCCTGTGGGAGCGAGCTTGCTCGCGATAGCGGTGAGTCAGTCAACATCACTGTTGAATGTGAAATAGTCATCGCGAGCAAGCTCGCTCCCACATTGGATCTTCGTTGTCAGGATTCTTGTGGGTCGATTTGATCCAGCGCCCGATTCACCGCCAGTTCGCCCAGCATGATGCTTTGCTGGATACCGAGCAGCATGTTGCGGTGCGAACCTTCCAGGGAAGCGGCGAAATTGCTGGCCATCACACTTGCCGACGCTAGTGATTCGCAGGCATGGCCCAACAGGGTTTGCACATCGATACCGGGCGCGACGACAAACATCGGGCTGGGATTGTGTGGGGGGTTGGGTGAGTTCTTGAACATAGGTTTGTGCTCGCTGTAAGGGCTACGCCCGGTTCGCGACTAAACGAATGGGTGGCAGCTGTATGCAGGTTAGTCGACCGATGAGCACAGAAACTCGGCGCGCCCGAAGGCGCCCTGCACACAGCCGCCATCAAGTGCAGGAAAGGGATACCTGACTTTTTGGCGCTTATGCGTTTCTGTGCAAAACAACCGAGCGACTAAACCCGACCACTGATGGGCAGTGGCAGGGAAACGATAGAGGCCGGTCCCCAGGCGCACAAGCCGGCGGATTCTGGCGTAGCTGTAGGCAACGACGCAAGGCGTTGTAGCTTGCAGGAAGTAACACGGACACTGATTAAACACGCTCTCCCAAACACTAAAAAAACCTGGTAGGAGCTGCCGAAGGCTGCGATCTTTTGATCTTGATTTTCACCAGAACCACCGAAGATCAAGATCAAAAGATCGCAGCCTTCGGCAGCTCCTACGGGGAGATCTTCATTGTTATGAGGTGTGTGACAGACATAAAAAAACGGCCCGAAGGCCGTTTTTTGTTTACCGCAAAGACTCAACCACCCAAGTACGCTTCACGCACTTTCGGGTCGGTCAGCAGCGCTTCACCGGTGCCTGTCATCACCACCCGGCCGTTCTCCAGAACGTACGCACGGTCAGCAATTTTCAGCGCCTGGTTGGCGTTCTGCTCCACCAAAAACACCGTCACGCCATCTTTGCGCAGCTGTTCGATGATGTCGAAGATCTGCTGGATGATGATCGGTGCCAGGCCCAACGAAGGTTCGTCGAGCAGCAACAGTTTGGGTTTGCTCATCAGCGCACGGCCGATGGCGAGCATTTGCTGTTCGCCGCCGGACATGGTGCCGCCGCGTTGGGCGAAGCGTTCTTTCAGGCGTGGGAAAAGTCCGAGAACCTTGTCCATCTGTTCCTGATAATCGCCCTTGTCGGTGAAGAACCCGCCCATGGCGAGGTTTTCTTCCACGGTCAGACGGGCAAACACCCGACGGCCTTCCGGCACGACTGCGATGCTTTTGCGCATGATCTGCGAGGAGCTCTGACCGACCAATTCCTCACCCATGTAGCGGATGCTGCCGCTGTGGGCTTGCGGCGAACCGCAGAGCGTCATCAGCAGGGTCGACTTGCCGGCACCGTTGGCGCCGATCAGGGTCACGATCTCGCCCTGGCGGACTTCGACGTTGACGCTGTGCAGGGCCTGGATCTTGCCGTAGAAGGTGGAAACGTTTTCGAATTGCAGCATTTACGCTTCCCCCAGGTAGGCTTTGATCACTTCGGGATTATCGCGGATCTGTTCCGGCGTGCCGTTGGCCAGAGGCGTGCCCTGGTTGATCACGACGATGTGGTCGGAAATGCTCATGACCAGTTTCATGTCGTGTTCGATCAGCAGCACGGTGACGTTGTGCTCTTCACGCAACATGCTGATCAGCGCCTTGAGGTCTTCGGTTTCCTTCGGGTTCAGGCCGGCGGCCGGTTCGTCGAGCATGAGGATCCGCGGGCGGGTCATCATGCAGCGAGCGATTTCCAGACGACGTTGCTGACCGTAGGCCAGGGTGCCGGCCGGACGGTTGGCGAAGGCCTTGAGGTTGACCTTGTCCAGCCAGAACTCGGCGAATTCCATGGCCTCGCGCTCGCTCTTGCGGAACGCCGGGGTCTTGAACAGACCGGCCAGGAAGTTGGTGTTCAGGTGACGGTGCTGGGCGATCAAGAGGTTCTCGACCGCCGTCATGTCCTTGAACAACCGCACGTTCTGAAAGGTGCGCACCACGCCTTTGAGGGCGATTTTGTGGCCGGGCAGGCCCTGGATCGGCTCGCCGTCCAGCAGGATGCTGCCGCCACTCGGCTGGTAGAAACCGGTCAGGCAGTTGAACACGGTGGTCTTGCCGGCGCCGTTGGGGCCGATCAGTGCCACGACCTGTTTTTCCTTCACGCTCAGGGCTACGCCGTTGACCGCCAGCAAGCCGCCGAAGCGCATGCTCAGATTTTCGACTTTAAGGATCTCGCGGCTCATTTGCGCAGCTCCATGTGGGGGCGTTGCATAGGCAGCAGACCTTGAGGACGCCAGATCATCATCAGCACCATCAAGGCGCCGAACATCAACATGCGGTATTCACTGAACTCACGCATCATTTCCGGCAACAGGATCATCACCGTGGCAGCGAGTACGACGCCCAGTTGCGAGCCCATGCCACCCAGCACCACGATGGCGAGGATGGTCGCCGACTCGATGAAGGTGAACGACTCCGGTGTCACCAGGCCCTGACGCGCGGCGAAGAAGCTGCCGGCGAAACCGGCGAAGCACGCACCGAGGGTGAAGGCCGAGAGCTTGATGACTGTAGGATTGAGACCCAACGCACGGCAGGCGATTTCGTCTTCACGCAGCGCTTCCCAGGCACGGCCCAGCGGCATGCGCAGCAAGCGATTGATGACGAACAGGGCAAACAGCGCCAGCAACAGCGCAACGAGGTAAAGGAAGATCACCTTGTTGATCGAGTTGTATTCCAGGCCGAAGTACTCGTGGAACGTCTGCAGGCCTTCAGCGGCTTTACGTTCGAAGGTCAGGCCGAAGAACGTCGGTTTCTCGATGTTGCTGATGCCGTTCGGACCACCCGTGAGGCCGGTCAGGTTACGCAGGAACAGACGGATGATTTCACCGAAGCCCAGCGTCACGATCGCCAGATAGTCACCGCGCAGACGCAGGACCGGGAAACCGAGCAGGAAGCCGAAGGTGGCCGCCATCATCCCGGCGATAGGCAGGCAGATCCAGAAGCTCAGACCGTAGTAGTGCGACAGCAGCGCATAGCTGTAGGCGCCGACGGCATAGAAGCCGACGTAACCGAGGTCGAGCAGACCGGCCAGACCGACCACGATGTTCAGGCCGAGGCCGAGCATCACGTAGATCAGCACCAGGGTGGCGATATCCACCGCACCGCGGGAGCCGAAGAACGGCCAGACCAGCGCACCGATGATCAACGCGATGATGATCCAGCGCTGAGTGCTCGGCAGGGTCAGGAAAGTACTGGCCTTGGCCGGCATCACCGGCAGGTTGGGCGAGGACTTCCAGGCCGAGCTGATCTGCTGATCGAACAACACTCGCAGGAACATCAGCACCGAGCACACGGCGATGGTGATCAGCGTTGTAGTGCTGGTGCCATGGACTTCGAGGTTGATGCCGACAATGGTCAGTTTCAGACCGAGTACCGGGTAGGCAACAGCCCACACCAGCAAGGCGCTGAACAACGCCTGTTTAAGATTCCTAGTCATACTTTTTCAACCTCCGGACGGCCCAACAGGCCGGTTGGCCGGAACAACAACACCAGAACCAATAAGCCGAACGCCACGACGTCCTTGTACTGGTCGCCGAAGATATCGGCACCAAAGGCTTCCGCCACCCCAAGCACGATCCCGCCGAGCATGGCTCCGGGGATGCTGCCGATGCCGCCCAGTACCGCTGCGGTGAAGGCCTTGAGGCCGACCAGGAAACCGGCGTTCGGGTTGATCACGCCGTATTGCATGCTCAGCAACACAGCCGCGATGGCTGCCAGTGCGGCACCGATGACGAAGGTCAGGGCGATGATGTTGTTGGTGTTGATACCCAAGAGGTTGGCCATCTTGATGTCTTCGGCACAGGCGCGGCAGGCGCGACCCAGGCGAGAGCGGGAGATGAACAGCGTCAGGCCGAGCATGGCGACAAAGGTCACCACGAACACCACGATTTGCATGTAGGAAATCAGCACTTCTTGTGCGCCACCTGGCCCGATGGAGAAGTTACCGGGGATCAGGTTGGGGATGGATTTGTCCTTGGAGTCTTGCGCCAGCAGAACCGTGTTCTGCAGGAAGATCGACATGCCGATGGCGGAAATCAGCGGGATCAGACGGTTGCTGCCGCGCAAAGGGCGGTAGGCGATCCGTTCGATGCTGTAACCGTAGGCACTGGTCACGACGATGGTCGCGAGAAAAGCGGCGGTCATCAACAGCGGAACACTGTCGAGTCCCATCATGGACAGGCCCGCAATGGCGATGAACGCCACGTAGGAACCAATCATGTACACCTCGCCGTGGGCGAAGTTGATCATTCCAATGATGCCGTAAACCATCGTATAGCCGATGGCGATCAGGGCATACGTGCTGCCAATGGTCAGACCATTAACCAGCTGTTGGAAAAAGTGATAGATGTCAGGCATTACAGCGCTCCTAAAAACCTGATACGCATTTCACTGGTGGAGTCATTTTCCCGCTCGAGCCCCGTGGATCTGCATCCACTTCGAACGCGAGGTTTGCCAGCGAACCGCTGATGACGGTTTTGAGATTTTCAGGTGGGGAGACTGGCGGATCACGCCAGCGCGGCCCAATACGTTCGTAAAACAAAGCCCACGGCACGCCGTGGGCTTTATTGGCAGTCAGTCAGGCAACGCCTTACTGAGGCTTGGCTTCAGTTTTAGGTTTGCCGAAGTGCCACTCGTAAACCACAAATTTGAAGTCTTTCAGGTCGCCCTTGGCGTCGAAGCTCAGGTCGCCAGTCGGGGTTTTGAATGTGCCGGCGTGGATAGCTTCAGCCACTTTGGCAGCGTCTTCGCTCTTGGCAGCCTTGATGCCGTCGGCAATCACGGTCACAGCCGAGTAGGCCGGGAACACGAACGGACCGCTCGGATCTTCTTTCTTGGCTTTGAACGCATCAGCCAGGGCGATGTTGGCCGGATCCTGGTCGAAGGATTTCGGCAGGGTTACCAGCAGACCTTCGGAAGCGTCTTTGGCAATCTGCGAAATGGAGTCGTTACCCACGCCTTCCGGACCCATGAACTTGGCTTTCAGGCCTTTTTCCTGTGCTTGACGCAGGATCAGACCCAGCTCCGGGTGGTAGCCGCCGTAGTAGACGAAGTCGACGTTGGCTTGCTTGAGCTTGGAGATCATCGAAGAGAAGTCTTTGTCGCCGGCGTTGATGCCTTCGAACACGGCAACCTTGACGTTTTTGCCTTCCAGGGTTTTCTTCACGGCGGTGGCGATGCCTTCACCGTATTGCTGTTTGTCGTGCAGAACAGCAACGATCTTCGGTTTTACGAAGTCGGCAATGTAGTTACCGGCGGCAGGGCCCTGGGCGCTGTCCAGACCGATGGTGCGGAACACCATTTTGTAACCACGGGAAGTGATGTCCGGGCTGGTGGCCGCCGGGGTGATCATGATCACGCCTTCGTCTTCGTAGATGTCCGAAGCCGGTTGGGTGGAGCTGGAGCACAGGTGACCGACCACGAACTTGACGCCGTCGTTGACGACTTTGTTCGCGACCGCTACCGCTTGTTTTGGATCACAGGCGTCATCGTATTCAACGGCTTCGAGTTTCTTGCCGTCTACGCCGCCTTTGGCGTTGATCTGTTCGATGGCCATTTTGGCGCCACTGAACTGCATGTCGCCGTATTGGGCTACAGGGCCGGTTTTAGGGCCGGCGATGCCGATCTTGATGGTGTCAGCTGCGAACGAATGGCTGGCAACCCCGGCCAGAACCATAGCGGCAAACAGTTTGGAAATCTGCTTAGTAGCCTTAGTCATAGTGCTCCACTCTTACTGTTGTAGTTTTTATAGTCCTGGCGCCGTAGCAGCAGAACCGGGTCAGATATCTTCGATATCCTCCGGAAAATGCCCCCGGCAACTGTACCGGTACAGTGTAGAGCGCCAATTGTTAGCCTGGGAAGCTGGCGCCAAGGGGCAAAACCTGAGGGTGTCGCTTTTTTGAAAGAAAAAGACAGAATGGCGGCGGGGGTTATAGCTGAAATATCAGCAATCCTTGGCTTTCCTGCTGTTTTCAATCAGTAACTCAATTGCATCCGGGTTTTTCTGCCAGACCACCAACGTTATGATGACGTCGATTTCTTTTCCGGACAGGACCCATGACTCAAGAACCTAGCACCCTCTATGCCAAGCTGCTTGGTGAAACCGCATCTATTACCTGGAAGGAGCTGGAGCCGTTCTTCGCCAAGGGTGCCCTATTGTGGGTCGACCCCGGTCTGGATTTGATTGCTGCAGCGCAGGCAGTGGCGACCGACGAAGGCGAGAAAGTGGCTGCCTGGCTGGCCGCCGACAAGGTCGCCAAGCTGTCTGAAACGCGGGCGCTGGATCTTTTCGAACGTGATCCGGAGCTGTGGGCAGTGGTCGTTTCGCCGTGGATTCTGATCCAGGAAAGGGCGACGAGCTGAAGGCTTGCACTCTATTGGTGCGCGGCTTTTTCGGGCAAAAGTGTGTAGCCGAGTAGCGTGATGGCATGTTGCCGTAGAGAAAGGCCACAGAAGGGTCTTGGCGAGGGTGACGTAAACGTAACGGGAACAGTTTATCGAGCAGCCTGATGGCTGCTTAATTGTTTCTGAATGTTGGGATTGGTGTCGGATGTGTAGACCGCTTTCGCGAGCAAGTCGAATCGTCGCACCGCCGCTCCCACATTTGATCGCATTCCTTCTGAAAAAATACGGTCAAAATGTGGGAGCGGCGGTGCGACGATTCGACTTGCTCGCGAATGGCCGCGACGCGGTTTTGTGTCAGACCGAGAACGTCTTGCCAGTATGGTTATTCAGCGAAATAACCTTGGTCTTGCCAATCCGGTGACGATAAATCTCGCGCAAGTACTTGATCGCCTTCTTCACGCAATCCCGGGACAGGCGAATGTCATTGATCGAGACGAACTTGTCTTTGTCATTGATCAACTCGCGGTACTTCTTCTCGTACATCGGTTTGATTGCGTACCAGTTGGTGTCGAGGATCTTCGCCGGGTTCTCGAACTCATTCAGCAGCTCGTCGATCCGGTCTTCGTCGAACTCTTCATTAATGATGAAGTCCAGGATCGAGTTATCCAGAGTCTCGTCGAAGCGGTACGGGTTTTTCGCGAAGCAACGCTTGATGAAGGCCACGATCAGCGTCAGGAAATCGTCCGACAGGCACGGGCTCTTGGCGATCAGGGTGGTCAACGACAGGTTGGCCGAGGCGCCGATGACCAGCGCATAACGCTTGAGCGTGGTGTTCGGGAACAGGCTGTTGAGGTGGGTCTTCAACCGGTTCAGGTCCATGTAGGACAGCTTGTAGTCCTTCGGCAACGAAACAATCGAGACCACCGACGAGCAGTTCTTGAAGAAGTGCAGGTCGTGCAAGGCGGCTGCGTCATACCCCGAATTCTTGTACTGCTCCAGCGAGGCGCGATAGCGCTTGGATTCGATCGGCAACAGGCTGATGCCTTCGATCGCCTGGGTCACTTTGTTGAAGTGCGGCAAGTCGATGGAGCGGAAGAACAGATCGTCGATGTTCAGGCGCTGCGGCTCTTTCTCGAACACCTTGAATTTGTCGCTGCTCGGCGGCGGGGTTTCCGGCACCACGGACTCGGCGTAGGCAATCGCTACGGGGCCTGCCAGGCTCATGAACAGGTCGTTGGCGTCGAGGCGAATGGTTTCGCCAATGTCGATGCCGGCGCGACGGAAATAGTTCTGGTCGTAGTCGGTGGTGACCGCTTGCGCCGTCAGAATGTTGAAGATCTGCTGTGAGATGTATTGGTTAGCGTGCTTTTCCATCGCATTGACGTCGATGTTCTGGATGTTGCCGTCATCGCTTTCTTCGGCGTAACGCATGATGTCGTTGGAGATCAGCATCATGGCGTTCCATGGGCGGATACGGCCCATGACACTGGCTTCGCTGCTGTCTTCGTTGGCGAAGTTGTAAGAGAAGTCCCACTCTTCCGACAGGTATTTGCACAGCAGGCGACCGGCGTTGATGTGCAGCGCCTCGGACATTTCGCTGCGGTGATCGGAAATGTTCGGCAACACGCAAATGCCGCTGGTGAAGATCGGCTCGAAGACGAAGGAATGACCGCTCTTGCCGTCGTGCTCGTCCATCGGCTTGGTGTCGAACGTCTTGTTCATGTACGAGTGCTGCTGGGCCAGGCCGAATTCCGAGGCCATGCCCGAACCGGTACCGCCGCCGGCACTGAAGATCGAGAAATACAGGCGCGACTGGTTGGCCTTGATCCCGCAGCTGTCGATCAGGTACGAGTGAATCATCTTCCAGTCAGGGCTGGAGAAACGCTGGGTGTCCTTGTTCAGGATGATCTTGGCCAGGTACTGACCGAGGATCGGCGCGTTACCGGCGCCACCGGCGTGGACTTCCGACAAGTCCATGATTTTCATTTTGCTGTAGTCGCGCAGGAAACCGCTTTTTTCGCCTTTGCGCGAGAAACGGATGCGGCCGGCGATGTCTTTGTCCAGGTCGCCGAGCATGACCAGCGGTTCTACCAGGAACACCGGTTTGGTGGCCTTGTTCGGCCCCAGACGCAGGTTGTTGCGAATCCACTGTGCCGGGCTGTAGCCCTTTTCGGCGAAGCGCTTGTCCGGCGACAGGCGATCTTCGTTGTTGAATTCGTTGAGGTAGAACTTGCGGGCGTTGTACACCAGCTCGGCGACGTCCAGCGCGATGTTCGAGCCGCAGCGGCCCAGGCCGATCAGGCACACCGACGGGAATTCCTGATCGCTGTGCTGTTCGCTGTCACCGTCCAGATGCGGTGGGCGCGGGAACACCATGTCGCGCAGGCCGTCGAGGTTATCGAGGATGCGGTCGGTATTGGTTTCGGTGAAGTACAGGTATTGCTGAGTCGATAACGGGCGCGATGGCGTCAATGGCTTCGACGGTGCAGGGCTGTTCGCCGCGGGGCTCAACGTCAGATCGGATATCGCAGTGGCCGGATTGTTTTTAGAAGTCATTGTGCGCCATGTACCTGGGCTGGTTGGTTGAGCGACACGATGTCGTCGAACCATCACGGATGGGATCTTGCGTCTTTTTTCAGCGCGTATTTGGCCCAAGCGTCAGGGCCTTGGCCTGAGCATCGCTCGGGGGAATCCTTTCCTAAGTCATGATGAATCGGCCAATATTCGATGATCTTTAATCAAAAGGAGGCCAAATGATGGCAGCGTTACCTTCACTCGGGTTTGCCGGGGTCGGCCTGATGGGCTTGCCGATGTGCCGTCGACTGCTGGCAGCGGGTTATCCGCTGACGGTGTGGAACCGCAATCCAGCCAAGTGCGCGCCGCTGGTCGAGGCCGGTGCACGACAGGTCGCCACGCCGGCTGAGCTGTGTCAGCACGCTGACGTGGTGATGCTGTGCCTGGCGGACACCTCGGTGGTTCGCGAGGTGGTGTTTGGCCCGGCCGGGGTTGCGGAGGGTGAGAAAAGCGGTCAACTGCTGGTGGATTTTTCCAGCCTGGAACCTACCGCGACGCGGGAAATGGCGACAGCGCTGGTCAGCCAAACCGGCATGAGCTGGCTGGATGCACCCGTGTCCGGCGGAGTGGTCGGTGCCGAGGCCGGCAGCCTGGCGATCATGGTGGGCGGTGAAACGGCGGATCTTGAGCGCGTCAGGCCTGTGCTGTTGAGCCTCGGCCAGCGCGTGACCCACATGGGCGCCGTCGGAGCGGGGCAGGTGACCAAGGCTTGTAATCAGATGATCGTCGCCTGCAACGCGCTGGTGATCGCCGAAGTGGTGGCGTTGGCCGAGCGTTCCGGGGTCGACGCCCGTCTGATCGCCGAGGCGCTGGCCGGTGGCTTCGCCGATTCAAAGCCGTTGCAGATCCTGGGTCCGCAAATGGCCGACAGCCGTTTCGAACCGGTGAAATGGCATGTGCGCACGTTGCTCAAGGACCTCGATACCGCGGTGAAGTTTTCCCGTGAGCAAGGCTCGGCCACGCCGATCAGTGGACTGGCCGCACAATTGATGCGCCTGCATGGGAGCCAGGGATTCCTGGAAAAAGATCCGTCGACGCTAGTGCAGTTGTACCGCGAGCCAGACTCAAAGGGCTGACAGTGTGCGAGTGCTTGCGCTGGTTGATTTCGCTCAGCACGGGACGCAATTGCGCGAGCGGTACCGGACGACTGAGCAAGTAGCCCTGCACGAAGTCGCAGCCGTTACGCTCCAGAAACTCGTATTGCTCAAGGGTTTCGACGCCTTCGGTCACCACCTGCAAATGCAGCGTGTGGGCCATGACGATGATCGCTTGAACGATTTCCATGTCCTGGGTGGCCTTGGGAATGTCCTGAATGAACGAGCGGTCGATCTTCAGCGTATTGAGTGGTAGGCGCTTGAGGTAGGCCAGAGAGGAATAACCGGTGCCGAAGTCGTCAATCGACAGCGAAACGCCGAGGGCGCGAATCTGGCGCAGCAACACCGCCGTGTTGGCGATGTTGCCCATCAAGGCGTTCTCGGTCACTTCCAGTTCCAGCCGCTGCGGCGCCACTCCGGCGCGCCGCAGTGCCTGTTCGATTTCATCGGCCAATTCTTCGCGCGCCAGGTTCAGGGGCGAGCAGTTCACGGCGATGTGGAGTTCTTCGCAACCCTGACGCGACAACTCGCCCAGATCCTCACAGGCTTTGCGCAGGACCCAGTGGTCCAGTTCGGCGATCAGGCCGTTGGCCTCGGCGATGGCAATGAACCGGTCCGGTGCCAGCAGTCCGTGAACCGGATGTTGCCAGCGGATCAGCGCTTCAAGCTTGCTGACTTGGCCGGTTTTCAGGTCGTAGATCGGTTGGTAATAGAGCATCAGCCCGGTGTTTTCGCGCAGGGCGTGGCGCAGTTCTTCTTCGAGTTGCAGTTCCAGCGTTGCGCGGGTTTTCAGGTCTTCGCTGAAGAAATTCAGGCCATTGCGTCCGCTGTCCTTGGACTGATACAGCGCCAGGTCAGCGTTTTTCAGCAACTCTTCACAGGTCTTGCCATCTTGCGGAAACAAGCTGATGCCGATACTGGTGGTCATGACCATGCGCCGCCCGGACAGCTCGATGGGCTCCTTCATTTTCGCCATGATGCGCTGGGCCATGTGCCGCGCTTCCTCACGATCATGCAGGCCGATGAGGATGCAAAACTCGTCGCCTCCGAAGCGCGCAACCACATCGTCGTGGCTGCGCACCGAACACTTTATGTGGTTGGCCAGGACTTTGAGCAATTCGTCGCCGGCATCATGGCCGAGGCTGTCGTTGATTCGCTTGAAATGGTCGATGTCCAGGAACAGCACCGCCAGCATGCCGCCTTCGTTGGTTTTCTCGATTAGTTTCTCGGCAAAAATCTGGTTGAAGCCACGGCGGTTGATCAGGTTGGTCAGGGGGTCGTAATGCGCCACCTGTTGTAATGACATCCTCGCCTGGTCCAGTTGACTGAGCAGGGCGTTGACCCGCTGCAAGTCGCACTCCTTGTTTTGCAGCTTCTTGTCGGCCAGTGCTGCGCTGATGCTGCTGCCGATGATCAGCAGCGTCATGATCGCCACCGTCAGACCCAGTTGCAGATGATTGTTTACGCCGGGCAGCGGCTGGAGGCTGTCGGCGGGCAGCACCAGATGGAAGGCGGCCATGCCGGTGAAGTGCATGCTGATGATGCCCGCCCCGAGCACCAGACTGGCGCTGTATTTGAGCAGTTGGTGGAACAGCCCGGTGCCGTCGCGCAGATGACTTGATATCAGCAGGGCTGCAAGGCTGGCACCGATGGCGATCACAATGGAGAGGGCGAATAGCGCTGGTTGGTAATAGGCCATCGCACTCGAACGCATGGCGGTCATGCCCACGTAATGCATGGTGGCAATGCCCAGGCCAATGCAGATCGAAGCCTGGAGATATTGCCAAAAACTCAGGCGGGGATGACTGAGAGCATGCATGGCCAGCCACGAGGCGAGCAGGGCGATCAACAGAGAAAGAAGGGTGATGGGCAATTCATATTGAATGTCGATCGGAGCCTGAAACGCTAGCATGCCAATGAAGTGCATGGCCCAGATCCCGCCCGCCAGGCAACCGGCGCCGACCCAGCGCCAGAGCCGCTGCGAGGCGGGTTTTTCCACGTGACCGACCCGTTCGGCCATGTCCAATGTGGCAAAGCTGCCGACACAGGCGACCAAATACGCCAGCAGTACCAGAAAAGGGTCATGTGTGCAGTTGAGTATTACCTGGCCGTTCGCCGTCAGCTCGGTAATGAAATGCAAACCAAGCCACTCCATAGCATGCCCCATTGTCATCCTGGCTGGCGCCATGAACGCTGGCGAATGCTTTGGAGTATAGAAGGCATGTTTAGAGTGCAAACGATAGTGGCACATCGGCCCTAACCATTTTGGAATCAGCGTTAGAGCGTTTGGAAATAAAAGTTGTATCAGCTGCGACATCCTCCATGGGCGGATATCAGCTTTACAAATAATGACAGACAGCTCTGGCGGGCCTGACTAGATTGCAGGTTCCGGGCTCGGATGCGTTGGCAGTGAAGCCCCAATAACAATAAAAGAGACGGACCCATGCAGAACTCGACCCAAGCGGCGAATGCCTGGCGCATTCTGTTCCTGCTGTTCCTGGCGAACCTGTTCAACTTCTTCGATCGCACCATTCCGGCCATCATCATCGAACCGATACGCATGGAATGGCACCTCAGCGACTTTCAGCTGGGGATCATCGGTACTGCATTCACCCTCGTTTATGCCATTGCCGGCCTGCCTCTCGGACGGATGGCCGATACCGGTTCACGCAGTAAATTGATGGGCTGGGGCCTGGCGGCGTGGAGCGGGCTGACAGCGGTCAACGGACTGGTGGGGAGTTTCTGGGCTTTCCTGATCGTGCGCATGGGCATCGGCATCGGTGAAGCCAGTTACGCACCGGCCGCCAACTCGCTGATCGGCGACCTGTTCCCGGCCCACCGTCGGGCGCGGGCGATGGGTATCTTCATGCTGGGGCTGCCGTTGGGGTTGCTGTTGGCGTTCTTCACCATCGGCGCGATGGTCAAGGCGTTCGACAGCTGGCGCGCGCCGTTCTTTATCGCGGCAGTGCCGGGGCTGATCCTGGCGGTCTTCATGTTCTTTATCAAGGAACCGAAACGCGGCGCCGCAGAGAGTGTGCAAGTCTCGCAGGAGCGCGTAGACCGGCCGATCCGTCGGGTGCTGGCGGTGCCGACTTTCCTGTGGCTGGTGATGGCGGGGCTGTGCTTCAACTTCGCCACGTATGCCTGCAACTCGTTTCTGGTGCCGATGCTGCAGCGCTATTTCCTGATGCCGCTGCAGGAAGCGGCAGTGGCGACCGGGGTGATCGTCGGCGTGACCGGGTTGTTCGGCCTGACACTGGGCGGTTGGGTGGCTGACAAGATTCACCAGCGGGTGGCCAATGGGCGACTGCTGTTTGCCGCGTTCAGCTTGATCATCTCGACCTTGTGCACCGCTTGGGCGCTGCATTCCGGGCGGATCGAGATCGGGGTATTTGTGGCGGTGTTCAGTGTGGGCTGGTTGTTTGCCTACAACTTCTACACCTGCGTTTATACCGCCATTCAGGACGTAGTCGAGCCGCGCTTGCGGGCCACGGCCATGGCGCTGTTCTTTGCCGGATTGTATTTGCTGGGTGGCGGTTTGGGGCCGGTGGTGGTGGGCGCATTGTCCGACCACTTTGCGCATACGGCGATGCTCTCGGCCGGTGCTGAACAGATGACCGAGGCGTTCAAGGCTGTCGGCTTGCATGACGCGATGTATTTGATCCCGGTGGCGCTATTTTTCACCATGGTGTTTCTGTTCCTGGCTTCACGGTGTTTTGTGCGTGATGCCAAGCGGATGAAGGAAGGGTTGGTGGCGGTGGTTGAGCCTGTGGGGGCTGCGGTGACTGCATGATAGCCTTCGCGAGCAAGCCCGCTCCCACAGTTGACCGAGTTCATTCAGGAGAAATGCGGTCGAATGTGGGAGCTAGCTTGCTCGCGAAGAGGCCATCAGCAGCACAGCAACAATCAAGCAGACAAAAAAAGGCCCGCATCACTGCGGGCCTTCTTTGTTTTAGCGGGGCAGAGCAGGGGACTTAACCCGCCACCAACACCCGAATCGCTTCCAGTCGCAGCGCAGCCTTGTCGAGCATGGCCAGGCCTTGCTCGCGTTGTTTGCGCAAGGCAACCAGTTCGCTGTCACGCACGGTCGGGTTGACCGCTTGCAACGCGGTCAGGCGCGCCAGTTCTTCGTCGGTGTCGGCGGCCAGACGACGCTGCGCCTCAGCCACGCGCTCGGCGTGACGCGGGAAGATCTTCTCTTCGCCGGCGTTGATCCGTGGCGTCAGTTGATCACGCTGGGCCTGGATGAACTTGTTAGCGCTGGCACGCGGCACGCTTTCCAGCTGATCGTTAAGAGTTTCGAACGACACACGGGCCGACAGGTCGTTGCCATTGGCATCGAGCAGGCAGCGCAGGGCGGCCGGTGGCAGGTAACGGCCCAGTTGCAGCGAGCGCGGGGCAACCACTTCACTGACGTAGAGCAGTTCCAGCAACACGGTGCCAGGTTTCAGCGCCTTGTTCTTGATCAGCGCCACGGCGGTGTTGCCCATGGAACCGGACAAGACCAGATCCATGCCGCCCTGAACCATCGGGTGTTCCCAGGTGATGAACTGCATGTCTTCGCGAGACAGCGCCTGGTTGCGGTCGTAAGTGATGGTCACGCCTTCGTCGTCGCCCAGCGGGAAGCTGGCGTCGAGCATTTTTTCGCTCGGCTTGAGGATCAGCGCGTTTTCCGAGTGGTCTTCGCTGTCGATGCCGAAGGCGTCGAACAGGGTTTCCATATAGATCGGCAGGGCGAACTGATCGTCTTGCTCGAGGATGTCCTCGACCAGCGCATCACCTTCGCCAGCGCCGCCGGAGTTGAGTTCCAGCAAGCGGTCGCGGCCGGTGTGCAGCTCGGCTTCCAGACGCTCGCGCTCGGCGCGGGCTTCGTCGATCAGTGCTTGCCACTCGCCGTCATCGGCGTTTTCCAGCAGCGGCAGCAGGCGCGGGCCGAACTGATGCTGCAAGGCATTGCCGGTTGGGCAGGTGTTGAGGAACGCGTTCAGCGCTTCGTGGTACCACTGGAACAGACGCTCTTGCGGGCTGGTTTCCAGGTACGGCACGTGCAGTTCGATGATGTGCTTCTGGCCGATCCGGTCCAGACGACCGATACGCTGCTCGAGCAGGTCCGGGTGCGAGGGCAGATCGAACAGCACCAGGTGGTGCGAGAACTGGAAGTTACGACCTTCACTGCCGATTTCCGAGCAGATCAGCACTTGCGCGCCAAATTCTTCGTCGGCGAAGTAGGCGGCGGCGCGGTCACGCTCGAGGATGTTCATGCCTTCGTGGAAAACCGTGGCTGGAATGCCGGAACGCACGCGCAGGGCGTCTTCCAGGTCCATGGCGGTTTCAGCGTGGGCGCAGATCACCAGCACTTTGGTGCGCTTGAGCATCTTCAGCGTGTCGATCAGCCACTCGACGCGCGGGTCGAATTTCCACCAGCGTTCTTCTTCGTTGGCGTCCGGCTGGGCCTGGAAGCTGACTTCCGGGTACAGCTCGGCGTGATCGCCCAACGGCAGTTCGAGGTATTCGTCGGGGCATGGCAGCGGGTACGGATGCAGCTTGCGCTCCGGGAAACCCTGCACGGCGGCGCGGGTGTTGCGGAACAGCACGCGGCCGGTGCCGTGGCGGTCGAGCAGTTCGCGGACCAGGCGGGCGCTGGCTTCGGTGTCGCCATCGTTGACCGCAGTCAGCAAGGCTTCGCCTTCGTTACCGAGGAACCCGTGGATGGTTTTGTGCGCTTCAGGCGACAGGCGCCCCTTGTCCAGCAACTCCTGGACGGCTTCGGCCACCGGGCGATAGTTTTCGCTCTCGGCGCGGAAGGCGTGCAGGTCATGGAAACGGTTCGGGTCAAGCAGGCGCAGACGCGCAAAGTGGCTGTCCTGGCCCAGTTGTTCCGGGGTTGCAGTCAGCAGCAAAACGCCGGGAATGACTTCGGCCAGTTGCTCAACCAGCGAGTATTCCGGGCTGGCCTTGTCTTCGTGCCACACCAGGTGGTGGGCTTCGTCGACGACCATCATGTCCCAACCGGCGGCGAACAGCGCGTCCTGGGCCTTCTCGTCTTCTACCAGCCACTCGAGTGCAACCAGCGCGAGCTGGGTGTCTTCGAACGGGTTGGCGGCATCGCTTTCGATGAAGCGTTCTTCGTCGAACAGTGCGACTTGCAGGTTGAAGCGACGGCGCATCTCCACCAGCCACTGGTGCTGCAGGTTCTCCGGAACCAGGATCAGCACGCGGTTGGCGCGGCCCGAGAGCAGTTGGCGATGGATCACCAGACCGGCTTCGATGGTTTTACCCAGACCCACTTCGTCTGCCAGCAAAACCCGCGGCGCAATGCGGTCGGCGACTTCACGGGCGATGTGCAGCTGGTGCGCTATCGGTTGCGCACGCACGCCACCGAGGCCCCAAAGCGCGGACTGCAATTGGCGGCTGGTGTGTTCCAGGGTGTTGTATCGCAGGGAGAACCAGGCCAGCGGGTCGATCTGCCCGGCGAACAAACGATCGCTGGCCAGACGGAACTGAATGAAGTTCGACAGTTGGGTTTCCGGCAGGGTAACCACTTCGTTATGCCCGTTGAGGCCGTGGTAAACCAGCAGGCCGTCGACGTCGTCGACTTCTTGTACGGTCAGTTTCCAGCCTTCGAAGTGAGTGATCGAGTCACCCGGCGAAAACCGCACGCGGGTGAGGGGCGCATTCCGTAGCGCGTACTGGCGAGTCTCGCCAGTGGCCGGGTAGAGCACGGTCAACAAGCGGCCGTCCTGTGCCAGAACGGTGCCTAAACCCAGCTCGGCTTCGCTGTCACTGATCCAGCGTTGCCCCGGTTGATACTGCTGCGCCATGCTGCCTGACTCCCACCTTGAAAAAGCGGGCTATCTTAACGGAATCGGCCCTCCAGACCAAAAGGTTTACGGCATAGAAGCTGCCGAAGGCTGCGATCTTTTGATCTTGGGGAACGCTTGAGTTCTATGTTGTCCGATAAAGATCGCAGCCTGCGGTAGCTCCTACAAGTGCCAAACGGGTCACAGTTTGCGACCGATGGCTCAAGTCGGCATCCCCGCAGCCGACAGACTGCTGACAGGAGACTAATAATTATGCTTCCACCGATGCTCCCCTTGAGTGCCGTGCCAATCACCTCACAGCAGGATCCGATTCGCCAGCGGCCGGATATTCCCCCCGTGGTGCCGGTGCAGGAAAGCTCCAACGAAAGCACCATCGACCTGCAACAGCGCGATCCGGAAGAGGCGGCGTTTCAGCTGCGCGAGGAACAGCGCCGCAAGCAGGAACAGCAAAGGCGCCGCCGCGAAGCGGATGAAGATCCCGAAGAGCACCTGGCGATTCCCGGTGACGAGCTCAATGCCGACAATACTGTACCAGTGGCGCCATTGATGGAAGATCAGCCACGGCAGGGTTTGTGGGTCGATATCCAGATTTGAGGTCACGGCTGGTCAGCGCTGCCATCAGACCGCATTATTGGCACATCCTTGCCTGCAAATGCGGCAACTGAATTTCATTCCAAGCGATGCACTGAGCACCATGAGCCAAGACGACAAGCTGATCGACCTCAACGCCGAACGCGCCAAGCGGGTTCATGACCTTAATGAAAAGCGCCTGAACGAAGTGCGCCAGGCGTTCGAGCACGCCATGCCGTTGGGTAAAGCGAAGAAGAAGCCGAAGAACAAACCGAAAAAGCGTTGAAACACCCTGCATCGGTTGATGCTGGTCAGTTATTTCTCCTCCTTTACGCCCAGTCTCGGGCGACATTGATCCCGG
>NZ_SOPU01000011.1:178638-188507 GCF_004402115.1 Pseudomonas sp. F01002
TCTGTTTTTTGCAGGGTTTGGATTTTTTATCTGGAAGGATTCGCATAAGCGCAAACCGTAGGTCTTTCTGGAAGCAATGAGCACGCAAGGCATTTTGGGCAACTTCGGTTGCCCTTTTTTTTTGCGTGCGAAAATCTGTCGGATGTACATAGAACTACTGTGGGAGCGGGCTTGCTCGCGAAGGCGGCTTGGCAGCCAATATAGATGTTGAATGTTATGGCCTCTTCGCGAGCAAGTCGGATCGCCGCACCGCCGCTCCCACAGTTGATCGGTGGTGTAGCGAAGATTGCGGCATAAAAAAGGCGCGAACCTCACGGAACGCGCCTTTTTTGTGCGGCTATGTATCAGCTGCCCAGTGCCTTCGACGCCAGCCAGAACAGGCCGGCCGACAAGGCCACTGTGGCTGGCAGGGTCAGGACCCAGGCCAGCAGGATGGTTCTAACGGTGCCGCCTTGCAGGCCGCTTTTGTTGGCGACCATGGTGCCGGCCACACCCGAGGACAGGACGTGGGTGGTGGACACCGGCAGGCTGAAGATGTTGGCCATGCCGATCAGGCTTGCGGTAGTGATCTGTGCCGACATGCCTTGGGAGTAAGTCATGCCCTGCTTGCCGATCTTCTCGCCGATGGTCAGAACCACGCGTTTCCAGCCGACCATGGTGCCCAGGCCGAGTGCCAGAGCGACTGCCAGAATCACCCAGAACGGGGCATATTCGGTAGTGGTGGTCAGGTCTTTGCGCAGCTTGTCCAGGTCAGCCTTTTCACGGGCGTTGAGGCCAGGCAGCTTGCCGACTTTCTTCGCCGTGTCGTCCAGGCAGAGCAGATAACGACGCACTTCGATGCGGCTTTCCGCCGGCAGCGAGTGGTAGTCGGCTACACCTTTAAGGGTGCCAAGCAGGGCGGTGATGGTCGGTTCGGTCTGTTGCGGATTGCAACGGAATTTCTCCGGCAGATCGCCCTCCACGCTTTTGCCCAGGGCCAGGAATTCACCCAACGTATCGGCATTGCGCTTGTAGAACTGGCTCAGGTGCAGGGTCGCGTCGCGAGTCCGTTCGATCTGGTAGGTCGTGCTGCCCAGGTCGAGTACGAACTGCGCCGGAACGATGCCGATCAGCACTAGCATGATCAGGCCGATACCTTTCTGGCCATCGTTGGAGCCGTGCACGAAGCTCACGGCCATGGCCGAAATGACCAGCACCAGGCGGTTCCAGAACGGCGGGTGTTTCTTGTCGTCGATCTTGCGGCGTTGTTCCGGCGTCTTGTGCATCTTCGACAGTGGACGCCACCATTTAAGGCCGATCAGTATCAGTGCGGCGACCAGGAAGCCCGCCATCGGCGAGAACACCAGGGACGCACCGATATCAATTGCCTTCTGCCAGTTCACGCCATCAGCCAACGGAATGTCGTTGATCAGGGCGTTGGCCAGGCCGACACCGAGGATCGAACCGATCAGCGTATGGGAACTGGAGGCCGGGATACCGAAGTACCAGGTGCCCAGGTTCCAGGTGATGGCGGCGGCAAGCAACGAGAACACCATGGCCAGCCCGTGACCGGTGTTCACATTGATCAGCAGCTCTACCGGCAGCAGGTGGACGATGGCATACGCCACGCCGACACCGCCCAGCAGCACGCCGAGGAAGTTGAACACACCGGAAAAGAACACCGCCAGATGAGGCGGCATGGCTTTGGTGTAGATAACAGTGGCCACCGCGTTAGCGGTGTCATGAAAGCCGTTGATGAACTCGAAGGCGAGGACAAAGGCCAGGGCGAGCAAGAGGCTCACAAGCACCCAAGCATCTAGTCCGCTGAATAAATCGATCATGAAGGTTTTCTGACCCGGTCGTAAGGGGGCGCGATTATGCCAGAAAAGACTGCTAATCGATGCACTAGGTGCTCATCGGTAACATTCTTCAACGAATTAATTTGTGGCAGTAGCCCAAACCCCAGGTTTTTACTGGGTTTTGCAAGTCATTGAATTTCTTTGAAAAGGCCGCAGCCACAAGGCGTCCTCTCGTAGGAGCAAGAGGTTTTAACGCTTGTGTGAAATATCTGAAAAGAGGGCCAGACATGAGCCATTTGCCTCATCCGGTGGGTGAGGTGGCCGCTGCCCGCTGGTAGCGGGCGCGAAAGGCATCATCGATACATCCCGCTTTTAACGGGTGCAGACGCAGACCCTTGAAAGGATTCAGGCCAAGGCGATTATGGCTCTTCGGCTTTGAGTTCCTTTTCCATTTTCTGCAATTCTTGAGTGAAAGCCTGATCCTGAACAGTGGCGCGTTTACGCCAGGGTTTGCGTTCCGGTTCGGGCTGAGCGGCGTAGGTGGTGACTTCCCCGCCGTAAACTTCCTTGTAACGTTGTTCCTGGCGCTCAAGTTCCGCGCGCAGTTCGTCTTTCGTCACAGTGCTACCTGAATGAGTTGAGATAAATTCTGGTGAAACGCGCTGCATCAAATGTATTTGACCACGCTCGCCGAAAGGACAAGGCCCGCAAAGGCATCATTTTTTACGACATTGCGATCAATTACTTCCATGTTGCAGGCGGCCACGGCACCAGAGATAAACAGCTGACGTAGCATCAGATTCCTGTTTCAGCGAACACCTTGGCGAAGCATATGAAATGAGTGTCAGGCGCTTGCTGCGGGTAACGGCGATGGAACATCGCGCTACCGGTGGCGGAATCGGCAATTAAAAACCGGACACCACTGAATTGCATTATAGCGGTCGATTCGAAGAACACTATCGCCAAAGAGTTAAAAGTGGGTCTTGATGTGTGATTGTTTTGTTACTCGCAAGTTTATACGGCTAACTAGGTCGTTCGGCGGCACGACGTTACAGTGATGCCTTTCTGACGCCATTAAGTCGAACAAGTTAGGACAATTACATCGGTCCTTCTAATCTGCGTCAGAGTCAGTATAAAAATAGGTGCACCCCCGTTCAATAGTCGGCTGCCCCTGGTGGGAGTCCATTGCGATTACCGGTCGATGGTTCGATAATCGCACAGTCTTGGCTGCTCGGGCTTGTGTGAGGGACCGGCTGCCGCTTGTAATAGCCGCTGATCCGCGTGGAAAAGGACCTTATATGAACGATCAAATGCGCAATTCCTTCGCTTCAGTGGCGCCGCCGATCGTTGCCTCGCCCGCCAAGCGGATCCAGGCACTGACCGGCGACCCGGATTTCATGACCTCCCTGGCCCGTGGCCTGGCCGTGGTGCAAGCCTTTCAGGAGCGCAAGCGTCACCTCACCATCGCCCAAATCAGTCATCGCACGGAAATTCCCCGCGCCGCTGTGCGACGTTGCCTGCACACGCTGATCAAACTCGGCTACGCCACCACCGACGGCCGTACGTATTCGCTGCTGCCTAAAGTACTGACGCTTGGCCATGCCTATGTGTCCTCGACGCCGCTGGCGGTTTCCGCTCAGCCCTACCTGGACCGCATGAGCGAGCAACTTCATGAAGCCTGCAACATGGCCACTCTGGAAGGCGATGACATCTTGTACATCGCTCGTTCGGCCACCACCCAGCGACTGATTTCCGTCGACCTGTCGGTGGGTGGACGTCTGCCGGCCTATTGCACCTCGATGGGGCGGATTCTTCTCGCGGCGCTGGACGATACGTCACTGCGCGAGTACCTCGACCATGCAGAGCTGCAAGCCAAGACCAGCCGAACCTTGCACACCCCCGAGGCGTTGCTCGAATGCCTGCAAGAGGTGCGGCAGCAAGGCTGGTGCATCGTCGATCAGGAACTGGAGCAGGGTCTGCGCTCGATTGCCGTTCCGGTGTACGACGCTTCCGGCCAAGTGGTCGCGGCGCTAAACGTCAGTACCCACGCCGGCCGAGTCAGCCGCAACGAGTTGGAACAACGTTTCCTGCCTGGCCTTCTGAGCGCGAGCCGCGACCTTAGCGCGCAACTCTTTGCGTAAGCCATTTGCCTAAGCTGTTCGATAAACGCACAGACTCGCGTTTATCGAATTGACGCTCTTTCCCCAAGATCACTAATGTCGCGGCAGCGCCAGCCTTGGCTGGCTTCCGTCCGACTGCGTTCTTTGCGTGGAATAAAAATAATGAACCAGCCCCAGTCTGCTGTAGGAAACTGCCTCGACGTGCAGTCCTTCATCAATGCTCAACCCATTTCGCGCTACCAATGGCGAGTGGTGATCCTGTGTTTCCTGATTGTTTTCCTCGATGGCCTCGACACGGCGGCCATGGGTTTCATCGCGCCCGCCCTGTCACAGGACTGGGGCATCGACCGCGCCAGTCTCGGTCCGGTGATGAGCGCGGCGTTGATCGGTATGGTCTTTGGCGCACTGGGTTCTGGCCCATTGGCTGACCGCTTCGGGCGAAAAATCGTACTGGTGGGCGCGGTGCTGTTGTTCGGCGCGTTCAGCCTAGCTTCGGCTTACAGCACCAATGTCGATCAGTTGCTGGTGCTGCGTTTCCTCACTGGCCTGGGCCTTGGCGCCGGCATGCCGAACGCCACGACGCTTCTGTCCGAATACACCCCGGAGCGCAAGAAATCCCTGCTGGTGACCAGCATGTTCTGCGGTTTCAACCTCGGCATGGCGGGCGGCGGTTTCATTTCCGCCAAACTGATTCCGGCCTTTGGTTGGCACAGTCTGCTGATGATCGGCGGGATTTTGCCGCTGATCCTCGCCGTCGTATTGCTGTTCTGGCTGCCGGAATCGGCGCGCTACCTCGTCGTCCGCAATCGCGGCACTGACAAAGTGCGCAAGACCCTGGCGCCCATCGATCCAACCGTAGTAGCTCAGGCTTCCAGCTTTAGCGTGCCGGAACAGAAAACCGTGAAGGCCCGCAACGTGTTCGCGGTGATCTTCTCCGGCACCTACAGCACCGGCACCTTGTTGCTGTGGCTGACCTACTTCATGGGGCTGGTGATCGTCTATCTGCTGACCAGTTGGCTGCCGACGCTGATGCGTGACAGTGGCGCGAGCATGGAGCAGGCGGCATTCATCGGCGCGTTGTTCCAGTTTGGTGGGGTATTGAGCGCGGTGGGCGTGGGCTGGGCGATGGACCGATTCAATCCGCACAAGGTTATCGGCATTTTCTATCTATTCGCCGGGGTATTTGCCTACGCGGTAGGGCAGAGCCTGGGCAACATCACGCTATTGGCGACGTTGGTGCTGGTGGCCGGGATGTGCGTCAACGGCGCGCAATCGGCGATGCCTTCACTGGCGGCGCGGTTTTATCCGACGCAGGGGCGGGCGACTGGGGTGTCGTGGATGCTCGGAATTGGCCGCTTTGGCGCGATTCTAGGTGCGTGGATGGGCGCAACGCTGCTGGGCCTGGGCTGGAATTTCGAGCAGGTGCTGACAGCGCTGGTGATTCCGGCGGCATTGGCGACCACGGCGGTGGTGATCAAGGGCATGGTCAGTCATGCGGATGCGACCTGAGGGTCTGATCCGAATCTGATGTGGTTTTGATGACCTCTTCGCGAGCAAGCCCGCTCCCACAGTTGATCGCATTCCCCTGTGGGAGCGGGCTTGCTCCGGGCGGCGTTCCGACGAAGCATTTGATCTTATCGATAGCCAGACAACAATCTGTTCGATAAACGAACACTCAGTCGATTATCGGATTGTTTGGCGTTTTTCAGGGGCTTACTCTTCAGTCATTCCGGCGCTGCGCATCGCGCCTTTTTCTTCCACTGTCGGTTCATAACAAAACGGGAGCCTGCCCCATGGCTGAAATCCTTTCGCTGCACGACGCGGTGAAGCAATTCGTTAACGACGGCGATACGGTCGCGCTCGAAGGCTTCACTCACCTGATCCCTACGGCGGCGGGTCACGAAATCATTCGCCAGGGCAAGAAAGACCTGACCCTGGTGCGGATGACGCCTGACCTGATCTACGACCAGTTGATCGGCGCCGGTTGTGCTCGCAAGCTGATTTTCTCCTGGGGCGGAAACCCGGGCGTCGGTTCGCTGCATCGCCTGCGTGACGCCGTCGAGAAGCAGTGGCCGCACGCGCTGGAAATCGAAGAGCACAGCCACGCCGACCTGGCCAATGCCTACGTCGCTGGCGCTTCCGGCCTACCGTTCGCGGTGCTGCGTGCCTACGCCGGCTCCGACCTGCCGAAGGTCAACCCGCTGATCAAAACCGTCACCTGCCCATTCACCGGCGAAGTATTGGCGGCCGTGCCTTCGGTGCGCCCGGACATTACCGTGATTCACGCACAGAAAGCCGACCGCAAAGGCAACGTGTTGCTGTGGGGCATTCTCGGCGTGCAGAAAGAAGCCGCACTGGCCGCCAAGCGCTGCATCGTCACCGTCGAGGAAATCGTCGACGACCTCAATGCACCGATGAACTCCTGCGTTCTGCCGACCTGGGCCTTGAGCGCGGTCTGCCACGTTCCCGGCGGTGCGCATCCGTCCTACGCTCACGGCTACAACGAACGTGATAACCGTTTCTACCAGGCTTGGGACCCGATTGCCCGCGACCGTGAAACCTTCACCGCGTGGATCAACGAGTACATCCACGGCTGCGCTGACTTCAACGAGTTCCAGGCCAAACTGGCCGCTGCTTCGGAGGCCAAGTAATGACTTACACCACCAACGAAATGATGACCGTCGCCGCTGCCCGCCGTCTGAAAAACGGTTCGGTGTGTTTCGTTGGCATCGGCCTGCCGTCGAAAGCCGCCAACCTGGCGCGTCTGACTTCTTCGCCGGATGTAGTCCTTATCTATGAATCGGGTCCGATCGGTGCCAAGCCGAGCGTACTGCCGCTGTCGATCGGTGACGGTGAGCTGGCGGAAACCGCCGACACCGTCGTCCCGACCGGTGAGATTTTTCGCTATTGGTTGCAGGGCGGGCGCATCGACGTCGGTTTCCTCGGCGCCGCGCAAGTCGACCGCTTCGGCAACATCAACACCACGGTGGTGGGCGATTACCATCAGCCGAAAGTCCGCCTGCCGGGTGCCGGCGGTGCGCCGGAGATCGCTGGCTCGGCAAAAAGCGTGCTGATCATCCTCAAGCAGTCGGCGCGTTCCTTTGTCGACAAACTCGACTTCATTACCTCGGTCGGCCATGGCGAGGGCGGTGATTCGCGCAAGCGTCTCGGCCTGCCGGGCGCCGGTCCGGTCGGCATCATTACCGACCTGTGCATCATGGAGCCGGAAGCTGAAACCCATGAATTCGTGGTCACCGCGCTGCACCCAGGCGTGACCCGCGAGCAAGTCATCGCGGCTACCGGTTGGGCGATTCGTTTTGCCGAGACAGTTGAAAACACCGCCGAGCCGACCGAGGTCGAACTGAAGGCGCTCAGGGATCTGGAAGCCCGCACTGCCGCGGCCCACGGCCAAGCACCCGGAGAAGCCTGATGCGTGACGTTTATATCTGTGATGCGATTCGCACCCCCATCGGCCGTTTCGGCGGTGGCCTGTCGGCGGTTCGCGCCGACGACCTGGCCGCCGTGCCGATCAAGGCACTGATGGAACGCAACCCGTCGGTGGACTGGAACGCGGTGGACGAGGTGTTCCTCGGTTGCGCCAACCAGGCCGGCGAAGACAACCGCAACGTGGCGCGCATGGCGCTGTTGCTGGCGGGCCTGCCGGAAACCATTCCGGGCGTGACCCTCAATCGCCTCTGCGCCTCGGGTATGGATGCCATCGGCACCGCTTTCCGGGCGATCGCCAGTGGCGAGATGGAGCTGGCAATTGCCGGCGGCGTCGAGTCGATGTCCCGCGCACCGTTCGTGATGGGCAAAGCTGATGCGGCGTTCTCGCGCAACATGAAGCTGGAAGACACCACCATCGGCTGGCGCTTCATCAACCCGTTGATGAAAGCCCAATACGGCGTGGATGCGATGCCGCAGACCGGCGATAACGTGGCTGACGATTACGAAGTTTCCCGCGAGGATCAGGACGCTTTCGCACTGCGCAGCCAGCAACGGACAGCCGCCGCGCAAGCTGCAGGATTTTTCGCCGAAGAAATCGTTGAAGTGCGCATTGCCCACAAGAAGGGGGAAAGTGTCGTCAACCAGGATGAGCATCCGCGCGGCGACACCTCGCTGGAAGTCCTGGCCAAACTCAAACCGGTCAATGGCCCGGACAAGACCGTCACCGCCGGCAACTCCTCGGGTGTGAACGACGGTGCCGCGGCGTTGATTCTCGCCTCAGCCGAAGCCGTGAAAAAGCACGGCCTGACCGCTCGCGCCAAAGTGCTGGGCATGTCCAGTGCCGGTGTCGCACCGCGTGTAATGGGCATCGGCCCGGTCCCGGCGGTGCGCAAATTGACCGAGCGCCTCGGCCTGGCCGTCAGCGATTTCGATGTGATCGAAGTCAACGAAGCCTTCGCCAGCCAGGGTTTGGCAGTGCTGCGGGAACTGGGGCTGGCGGACGACGCGGCCCAGGTCAACCCGAACGGTGGCGCCATTGCCTTGGGCCATCCGTTGGGCATGAGCGGCGCCCGTCTGGTACTGACCGCGCTGCATCAGCTGGAAAAGACCGGTGGCAAGAAAGGTCTGGCGACGATGTGCGTCGGCGTGGGCCAGGGTCTGGCCTTGGCGATCGAACGGGTCTGACGCGCAGCGTTGATGAATAAGAACTGAGGAATGCTTCATGACTGACAAGCCTGGTTACCGCCGCCCGCAAGAGGGCACCCAGCCGGAATACCTGCACCCGGCCTATCAATCCACCAACCGTCGCTCGCCGTCCAAGCCGTTGGTGTTTTTGCCCCATTCGCTGTCGGAAATTACCGGTCCGACCATCAGTGCCGAGCGCATTCAGGCGCAGGACAACGACCTGACCGCCCAGCACAAGGGCGAGCCACTGGGTGAGCGCATCATCATTCACGGCCGCGTGCTGGATGAAGATGGTTTGCCGGTGCCGGGCATTCTGGTGGAGATCTGGCAGGCCAATGCCGCCGGTCGCTACAACCATGACCGCGACCTGCACGATGCGCCGCTGGACCCGAATTTCACTGGCACTGGCCGCACCGTGACCGACGCCGATGGCGGGTACCAGTTCCAGACCATCAAGCCCGGCGCCTACCCATGGGGCAACCACCACAACGCGTGGCGCCCGGCGCACATCCACTTCTCACTGTTCGGGCCGAGCATTCTGACGCGCCTGGTCACGCAGATGTATTTCCCGGGCGATCCGCTGCTGGCCTATGACCCGATCTACAACTGCGTACCGGATACCAGCGCCAAAGAGCGTTTGATCGCCAGTTTCGACCTGGAAAAAACCATCCCTTCCTATGCCCTCGGTTATCGCTGGGACATCGTCTTGCGCGGCCGCGAAGCCACGCCGATGGAGAAATAAGATGACGTTGAACGCGACCACATCCCACACCGTCGGGCCGTATTACCACATCGGTCTGACCTGGCTGAACCGCGAAGACCTGACGGTCGAACAAACTCTGGGCGAGCGCGTGGCGATCACCGGGCAAGTCATCGATGGCAACGGCGACGTCGTCAACGACGCGATGCTGGAAGTCTGGCAAGCCAACGCCGCCGGCAAGTATGACCACCCCGAAGACGATCAGGACAAACCCCTGGACCCGAACTTCGAAGGGTTTGGCCGGGTGCCGGTGGATGCCGAAGGGCGCTTTCGTTTCACCACGATCAAGCCGGGTACGGTAGAAGGCTTGAAAGGCACGACCCAGGCGCCGCATCTGGTGGTGCTGGTGTTTGCTCGCGGGTTGGTGAAGCACTTGCTGACACGGATTTACTTTGATGGCGAACCGACCAACGTGGGGGATCCGTTGTTGGAGTGTGTGCCGGCTGAACGTCGCAGTACTTTGCTGGCGAAGAAGGATGCGTCGGGTGTTTACCAGTGGAATGTGATCCTGCAAGGCACCGATGCCGAGACAGTGTTCTTCGACTATTGAGTAAACACCACAACCCCTGTGGGAGCGGG
>NZ_SOPU01000011.1:188527-188754 GCF_004402115.1 Pseudomonas sp. F01002
CTTGCTCGCGAAGGCGTCGTGTCAGTCGATATCAATGTTGCCTGACACACCGCTTTCGCGAGCAAGCCCGCTCCCACAGGGGGATCTGTGTTGCTAATGCTTCTGTGGAGCGGGACTGTTGCGAAGTGTGTCTAGACTCTCACAGTCCCCATTGAGTAAAAAACAATGACAACTAACACTGCTACTACAGCGCACTACACCGGCGAAGAGCGCAGTAAACGGATCTT
>NZ_SOPU01000011.1:188768-213683 GCF_004402115.1 Pseudomonas sp. F01002
TGCGATTGTCGGCGCCTCGTCCGGCAACCTCGTCGAATGGTTCGACTTCTACGTCTACGCCTTCTGCGCGATCTATTTCGCCCCTGCCTTTTTCCCGTCCGATAACCCGACTGTGCAGCTTGTGAATACGGCTGGCGTATTCGCCGCCGGCTTCCTGATGCGGCCCATCGGCGGCTGGATCTTCGGCCGGCTGGCGGACAAGCACGGACGCAAGAATTCGATGATGATTTCGATTCTGATGATGTGCTTCGGTTCGTTGCTCATCGCCTGCCTGCCGACGTACAACAGCATCGGCGTCTGGGCGCCGATCATGCTGTTGTTCGCCCGCTTGATCCAGGGCCTGTCGGTGGGCGGTGAGTACGGCACCACCGCGACCTACATGAGCGAAGTCGCCCTCAAGGGCCAGCGTGGTTTCTTCGCCTCGTTCCAGTACGTGACGCTGATCGGTGGGCAATTGCTGGCGGTGTCGCTGGTGGTCATCCTGCAACAGTTCCTCACTGAAGATGATTTGCGCGCCTATGGCTGGCGGATCCCGTTTGTCGTTGGCGCGTTGGCGGCGTTGATTTCGCTGTTCCTGCGTCGTTCGCTCAAGGAAACCACCAGCAAGGAAATGCGCGAAAACAAGGACGCCGGCAGCATCCGTGCGCTGTTTCGCGACCACAAGGCTGCGTTCATTACCGTGCTCGGTTACACCGCCGGTGGCTCGCTGATTTTCTACACCTTCACCACGTACATGCAGAAGTACCTGGTGAACACCGCCGGCATGCAAGCCAAGACCGCCAGCTACATCATGACCGGCGCACTGTTCCTTTATATGTGCATGCAACCGTTGTTCGGCATGCTCGCGGACAAGATCGGCCGACGTAACTCGATGCTCTGGTTCGGCGCCCTCGGTACGCTGTTCACCGTGCCGATTCTGTTGAGTCTGAAAAGTGTCAGCAGTCCGTTCCTGGCGTTTGTGCTGATTACCGTGGCGCTGGCGATCGTCAGTTTTTACACCTCCATCAGCGGCCTGGTAAAAGCCGAAATGTTCCCGCCGGAGGTGCGCGCCTTGGGCGTCGGCCTGGCGTATGCGGTGGCGAATGCAATCTTCGGCGGTTCGGCGGAATACGTGGCCCTGAGCCTCAAAGCCGGGGGCATGGAAAACTCCTTCTACTGGTACGTGACGGTGATGATGGCGGTGGCGTTCCTGTTCAGCCTGCGCTTGCCGAAACAGGCGAAGTATTTGGAAAACGACCTTTGATCTTTACCCGTGGGCCTGACCGGCCCACGCCTCCAGGGACTGTTTATGAACGAGCGACCGGGCAATCAATTGTTCGAAGCCTATTTCACTGCCCGCGACATGCGTGAGGTGTTCTGCGATCAGGGCCGGGTTCAAGCGATGCTTGATTTCGAAGCGGCACTGGCCCGGGCCGAAGCGCGAGTCGGGCTGATTCCGCAAACGGCTGTCGCGCCGATTGAAGCGGCCTGTCAGGCCGGGCATTACGACTTCACCGCCCTCGGCGAGGCGATTGCCACGGCGGGCAATTCGGCGATTCCGTTGGTCAAGGCGCTGGGTAAACAGATCGCGGCCAACCATGCCGAAGCCGAGCGCTATGTGCATTTGGGCGCGACCAGCCAGGACGTGATGGACACCGGCCTGGTGTTGCAACTGCGTGGCGCGCTGGAGCTGATCGAAAGCGATCTGGCGCAACTGGGCGAAACCCTCTCGAGCCAAGCCCAGCGTTACGTTGCCACACCGCTGGCCGGACGCACCTGGTTGCAGCACGCGACGCCCGTCACCCTCGGTATGAAAATCGCCGGTTGGCTGGGCGCTGTCACTCGAAGTCGTCAGCGTCTGCGGGAACTCAAGCCGCGACTGCTGGTGCTGCAATTCGGCGGCGCCTCTGGAACCCTCGCGGCCCTCGGCGAGCAGGCAATGCCGATTGCCGAAGCGCTGGCTGAAGAATTGAAACTGACACTGCCGGATCAACCTTGGCACACCCAGCGAGATCGTTTGGTGGAGTTCGGCTCGGTACTGGGATTGATCGCCGGCAGCCTCGGCAAACTGGGGCGCGACATCAGCCTGTTGATGCAGACCGAAGCTGCTGAAGTGTTCGAACCCTCGGCACCGGGCAAGGGCGGTTCTTCGACCATGCCGCACAAACGCAACCCGGTGGGCGCGGCGGTACTGATCGGCGCTGCGACGCGCGTTCCGGGTTTGCTCTCGACG
Organism: Pseudomonas sp. F01002; assembly: GCF_004402115.1. Classification (NCBI taxonomy): domain Bacteria; kingdom Pseudomonadati; phylum Pseudomonadota; class Gammaproteobacteria; order Pseudomonadales; family Pseudomonadaceae; genus Pseudomonas; species Pseudomonas sp. F01002. The sequence continues at coordinate 190,981 of NZ_SOPU01000011.1, forward strand.
CTGTTCAGCGCCATGCCTCAAGAACAGGAGCGCAGCCTGGGCCTGTGGCATGCCGAGTGGGAAACCCTGCCGGAGATTTGCTGCCTGGTGTCCGGCAGCCTGAAGCAGGCGCGGCTGGTGGCGGAAGGACTGGAAGTGGACGCCGAGCGCATGGCCCGCAACCTCGACCTGACTCAAGGGCTGGTGCTCGCCGAAGCGGTGAGCATCGTCCTCGCTCAACGGGTGGGGCGCGACACTGCGCACCATTTGCTGGAGCAATGCTGCAAGCGCGCAGTGGCTGAACAACGTCATCTGCGAGCGGTACTCGGCGACGAGCCGCAAGTGACCGCCGAACTCTCGCCTGCTGAACTCGATCATCTGCTGGACCCCGCCCATTACCTCGGTCAGGCCCATACCTGGGTCGAGCGAGCGGTGGCTGAACATTCTGCGTTGACTGCCTGAAGGAGATTGCTGTGGCTTTCGTACAACTCGCCGAGGGCGAACTGCACTACCAAATTCAAGGGCCGCAACTCGATGGCCCGGCGGATGCGCCGGTGCTGGTGCTGTCCAATTCGCTGGGCACCGACCTGCACATGTGGGACGCGCAAGTTGCGGCGTTCACAGAGCATTTCCGCGTGCTGCGTTTCGACACCCGGGGTCATGGCAAATCGCTGGTCACGCCGGGGCCGTACAGCATCGAGCTACTGGGCCATGACGTGCTGGCGCTGCTGGATGCGTTGCACATCGAGCGCGCGCATTTCTGTGGTCTGTCCATGGGCGGGCTGATTGGCCAGTGGCTCGGGATCAACGCTGGTGATCGCCTGAACAAACTGGTGGTGTGCAACACCGCGGCAAAAATCGGCGATCCGTCGGTGTGGAACCCGCGCATTGAAACCGTGCTGCGTGACGGTCCGGCTGCCATGGTCGCGCTGCGCGATGCGTCGATTGCGCGCTGGTTCACCGCGGATTTTGCTGAAGCCAATCCTGCTGCCGCGAAGAAGATTACTGACATGCTGGCCGCCACCTCACCTGAAGGTTATGCCGCGAATTGTGCCGCCGTGCGCGATGCCGATTTTCGCGATCAGTTGTCCTCGATCAAGGTGCCGCTGCTGGTCATCGCCGGCACCGAAGACGCGGTCACGCCGCCGTCCGGCGGGCACTTCATTCAGGAACACGTGCAGGGCGCCGAGTACGCCGAGTTCTACGCCGCGCACTTGTCCAACGTCCAGGCCGGTGCTGCGTTCAGTGACCGGGTAGTGACGTTTTTGTCAGCTCATTAAGGGGATTGTTGTGGACGAGAAACAACGTTACGACGAAGGCCTGAAAGTCCGCCGTGCCGTACTCGGCGACGCCCATGTCGACCGCAGCCTGAACGCGCTGACCGAGTTCAACTCGGAGTTTCAGGAGATGATCACCCGTCACGCCTGGGGCGACATCTGGACCCGTCCGGGCCTGCCGCGTCATACCCGCAGCCTGATCACCATGGCCATGCTGATCGGCATGAACCGCAATGAAGAACTCAAACTGCACCTGCGTGCCGCCGCCAACAACGGCGTGACCCGCGGCGAGATCAAGGAAGTGATCATGCAGAGTGCGATCTACTGCGGCATTCCGGCGGCGAATGCGACGTTCCACCTGGCGGAGTCGGTGTGGGATGAGTTGGGGGTTGAATCGCGGGAGTGATCCTGGCGATTTGCGGTATCTGAGCTGACGCCATCGCGAGCAAGCTCGCTCCCACAGTTTTCCGGTGTGAATTCAAATGATGTGTTCACCCAAAATCCCCTGTGGGAGCGAGCTTGCTCGCGATGGCGGTGGCCGGCTTGATACATCATTAGCGGTCAATCAAACCGTGGCCACAATGAAGATCCGCTTGAACGGAAACAACGTGTGCCCGTCGCTCTCCGGCGGGTAATGCGCATGCACGCGCATCAGGTAGTGGTAAATGAACCGCGCCTGTTCATCATCCTTCAGCCCCTGCATCACCGGCCGCAACGCCGAGACTTTGACCCAGTCATAGATCGGCGACTTGCCGTCGACAACCTGTAGCTGTTCGGTCTCCCAGATATCCAGTGTCCGGGTGATCGGCGAGAGCAACCGGTAGTAATTTTCCAAAGACAACAGCGGCCGTGCAGCCATGGCCTCGCGCAATTGCGGGGTGCCAAGTGGTTTGCCACCGGGGCCTGCCTCTTCAAGGGTGTCGAGCATCAGTTGATACCACAGCGCATCCCGCCAGTCGGGCATGTGCGCGGCCAGGCATCCACCCGGATTGAGCTGGCCGAGTAGTCGCGGCAATAACTGTTCGTGACCACTGACGAAGTGCAGTACCGCGGCGGCGAACAGCAGGTCCGCCGGTTGTTCGGGTTGCCAGTCGAGTAGATCGCACTGTTTCCACAACGCCTTGATCGGCAGGTAACGGGCTTCGTCCAGCATTTGCTCCGAACTGTCGATGCCCTGCAACTGCGCTCGAGGCCAACGCTTGGCCAATAGTTGCGTGGCTATGCCGGTGCCGCATCCCAGGTCATAGATGCGTTTGGGCTGTTTGAGTTCGACACGGTCGAGCAATTCATTGACCGGTCGTCGCCTGAGGCGGGAAAACTGCTGGTACGCCTTGGCGTCCCAGTCGGTGCAGGCTTTCCCTGCCGATTCAAGTTTGACGCTCATGAGGTGATCCTCTCTGGCGGTTACAGCTGCCTTCCGATGACGTTCAGTGTTTTCAGGACAACGGCCACGCCTTTGCGCGTGTCCGGCTCGTTTAGCAGTTTGATCAAGGCATAGGCCCCCGGCGGCTCGGGGGCGGCTGCGACCTCGGCCTTGGCCAGGCGCACGGCGTTACTGACGGTCCAGGTGGCCGCCGTAGCGTTTTCGAACAGCCGCGCCAGTTTTTCCACCATCGCTGCGTCCAGCAGGTCGGTCATGTCCGAGACCAGCGATAGCACATCGACAATGTTGTCCAGCCGACCGCCGTCGATCAGCGGTTGAATTTTCGCCATCAAGGCGACGAGTCCCGGCGTCGCTGGCATGCCGGCAGCGCTGGTCGCCAGCGTTTTATCTGATAGGTTCGTCATTGTTTACGCCTCCTGAGCGGATCAAAGCATTCCACGGGCAACCGCCCAGTACAGGCCACGATTGAAGCCATTTCTCAACAGGCCGCCGAGCTTGGTCGGCGGTGTCGACAGGACGTCATGGGCGTAGTCGTACCACAGCGGCATACCGGCGTTGAGACCCATCTGCGCCACGGCCTGAACCCGTCCGTCGTAGACGCTGTTGGGCGCACCGAGGCGAATCTCGGCAGCAATGTTGTTGGCGATGACCGGCGCCTGGTTATGGCAGGCACCACCGGCCTTGCTCACCGGCAGATCGACGGTGTCGCCAATCACGTAGACGTGTTCCAGGCCGTAGACCTGCAGGGTCTCGTGGTGGGTCGGCAACCAACCTTCGTTGTTGGGCGCTTGAGACGCTCCGGACTCCAGCACGGCATCGACGGCGCGGATCGGCGGTGTCGCCATCAGGATGTCGAAGGGTTGCTCTTCGCCTTCTTCTGAATAGGCGATTTTTCGTTCGGGATCGACACGGCTGAGGGTGAAACCGCGTTGGAAGCGGATGTTCTTCTGCTCGAAAATGCCGGGCAGAATGTCCCCGGTGGGGCGTTGCAGAAACAGGCAGTTACGCAGCAACTGAGCCGTGGTCGGGTAGGTGTAGACGATTTCCACCTGGTCCCGCACGCCCCGACGACGCAGGAAGTCGTCGAGCATCAACGTCGTTTCTACCGGTGCAATGCCGCATTGGTGCGGCACGTTGGGTGTCTGCGGGAAAGACACAGTGATGAAGATCCGGCCTTTTTTGATCGTGTTCAGCCGTTCTGCCAACTGCCGGGCGGGCTGATATTGGTAGAAGTGGTCGCCGGCTTCTTTCAAGCCATCGATGCGTTCCGGCGCAGGCACGCAACCAGTGGCGAAGACCAGAAAGTCATAGCCATAGCGCTTGCCGCTGCGGGTTTTCAGGCCTTGTCCGGGGAAATCGAAACCCGTGACCTCTTCGACGTAAAAGCTGATTTCCGGGCGCAACAGTGAACGTTCCGGACGCTTGAGTTCTTCTTCAAAGAACTGATTGAACGCCACGTACATGAACGCAGGTTTATAGAAGTGATCGGGGGAGTTGGACAGCAGTGCAATCGAGACTTCGCCGCGCAGGATTTCTGGATACAGCTTGCTGGCCAGTTGATTGGCCAACATGGTTCCACCTACGCCGCCACCGACGATAACTATTCGCTTGCTCATACCTGACCTCCGTGGTCATGGCCGCTTCGCGTACAGCATCCGGAGATAACGGAAGAAAAAAAGGGGCTCCTACATCAGGATGGAGAATTAAACACGCTTCTTGACTGTATCTGCGAACACACAAAGCGCTAGTTTGCGCCGACAGGTGGTTACAGGCACGCGACCGCCTCAATCCAACGGTCGCTGCCAGAACGCGGCTATAGCAGGCTGATCGGATAGCTGGCGATTAACCGGTTCTCGTCAAACTCGTTGTTGCTGAAGTCGCGGCGAATGGTCGAGTTGCGCCATTTGACGTTGAGGTTTTTGAGCGCGCCGCTTTGCACGGTGTAACCCAATTCGCTTTCGCGGCCCCATTCCTTGCCGTCGGTAATGGTGCCGGTGTGCACATTGTCGCCGCTGATGTAGCGGTTCATCAGGGTCAGGCCGGGAATGCCGAGGGCGACGAAGTTGTAGTCATGACGTACCTGCCAGGATTTTTCCTGAGCGTTGTCATAACTGGCGTTGTAACTGTCGTTGGCCAGGGTGCCGCCGCTGGTGCCGTTGACCCGCATCCAGGCGTTGTCGCCGGTGAGTTTTTGCAGGCCGACGTAGAAGGTGTTGCCGCCGTATTTGGCCGAGAACAGGCCCGACCAGGTCTTGTTGTCCAGCTCGCCGGCCCGGGCGCTGCCGTCATCCTTGCCGTAGAAGAAACCGAGGTTGGCGCCCAGGGTCCAGTCGCCGATGGGTTGGCTGTGGATCAGATTCACGTACTGCTGGCTGTAAATGTCCTTGAGTTCGGCGTTCCACACACCGATCTGGGTGCGCTTCTCGTTGAAGACGTATTCGCCGCCCTGAAAGTTGAAACGGTCGGAGGTAAACGCCGGTTTGCCGGTCATCGACATGTCGCTCATGCTGCTGTCGTCGCGCGGGCTGTTGGCGCGGAACTGGCCGCCGTAGAGCGTCAGGCCGTCGATTTCCTTCGAGGTGATCTGGCCGCCACGGAAGGTTTGCGGCAGGGAACGACCATCGTCCGAACGCAGGATCGGCAGCACCGGCATCCATTCGCCCACCTTCACTTCGGTCTGCGACAGCTTGGCCTTGAACGCCACGTTGGTGCGCCCGAAGTTATCCGCCGGGCGACCGTCGTGATCCAGCGGCAGCAACTGCGTACCGCCGGTGCCTTTACCGCCGTCGAGTTTCACCGAGTACAGCCCCAGCACGTCCATGCCGAACCCGACGGTGCCCTGAGTGAACCCGGACTTGGCGTCGAGAATGAAACTTTGTGTCCACTCTTCTGCCTTGCCCTGAGCTTTGGTCGGGTTGGTGAAGTTGCGGTTGATGTAGAAGTTGCGCAAGTTCAGGTTGACCTTGGCACCTTCGACAAAGCCTGACTCCTCGGCCAAGGCAGGCAGAGCCGTACTGGCCAGTGCAACGGCGATGAGGCTGGGGAACAAGTATTGCGTGCTGGAAGGTGTCATGTGTTCGGGGCTCTCTAGTTTTTAGGCGTGAAACGGGGCGCTGCCGCAACGTGGGGTTGCAGACAAAAATTTGAAATCAGGGCAAAAACGAACGGGATCAGCCGGACAGGGCAGGGCGTGGGGGCATGGTGTCGAACCTGTTGTTATTGGTCTTGTGCGACGAATGGTGCGGGGGATGGGCGGGGCGATTCAATTGGGGAAAGCGGGTTTTGGGCGATTATCGAACGTAAGATTGGTCGAGGTTTTGTGGTGTCTGTGCGGGCCTCTTCGCGGGCAAGCCCGCTCCCACATTTGTCCGGTGTGACCGCAACAATCGCGTTCAACGAAGATCCCCTGTGGGAGCGGGCTTGCCCGCGAAGAGGCCCGAACAGGCACTACAACTTTTCCCGCAGACAACAAAAAGCCCACCAAAAGGTGGGCTTCGTGTTCATAGCGCTATCAGAACAACTTCAGCTTCGGCGCTTCTTCTTTCAGCGGTTCGTTCTGCGCCGTCTGCTCGTTCCAGCCACCGCCCAGTGCCTTGTACAGATTGACGGCACTGACCAGTTGCGCCAGACGGTCGGTGATCAGTACCTGTTGGGCACTGAACAGCTGGCGCTGGGCATCGAGGAAGGTCAGGTTGCTGTCGACACCAATGCGGTAACGACGCTCGGCCAGACGGTAGTAGTCCTGGTTCGCGGTGACGAAATCACGCTGGGCCTGTAACTGATCGGTATAGGTCTGGCGGGCAGCCAGGCCATCGGCGACTTCCTGGAAGGCCGTTTGAATGGACTTCTCGTAGTTCGCCACGCCGATGTCTTTCTGGATTTTTGAATAATCCAGGCTGGCGCGCAGGCTGCCGGCGTTGAAGATCGGCAGGTTGATCTGCGGCTGGAACAACCATGTGCCCGAACCGCCCTTGAACAGACCGGACAGGTCCGGGCTCAGGGTCCCGGCGTTGGCCGTCAGGCTGATGCTCGGGAAGAACGCAGCCCGCGCCGCGCCGATGTTGGCGTTGGCGGCTTTCAGGTTGTATTCGGCCTGGAGGATGTCCGGACGACGTTGCAGCAAGTCCGATGGCAGGCCGGCCGGCACTTCGCTCAGCAGGTCGTCAGCCAATGGCTTGGCCGCTTGCAGGTTGGCCGGGACGCCGGTGCCGAGCAGCAGCACCAGGCTATTTTCATCCTGGGCAACCTGACGGGTGTACTTGGCCTGTTGCGCGCGGGCGTTTTCCACCGAGGTACGCGACTGGGCCAGGTCCAGCGCCGAGGCGACACCCACTTCGTTGCTGCGGGAGGTGAGCTTGTAGCTCTCCTCGAACGCACCCAGGGTGTCCTGGGTCAGTTTCAGCAGCTCCTTGTCAGCCTGCCAGGCCAGGTAAGCATTGGCCACGCTGGCCACCAGGCTGATCTGGGTGCTGCGTCGTGCTTCTTCGGTGGCGAAGTACTTCTGCAGCGCTTCTTCGCTCAGGCTGCGAACCCGACCGAACAGGTCGAGTTCATAGGCGCTGATGCCGACCGTGGCCGAGTAGGAACTGGTGATGTCCGCTTCGCCGGTCTGCGAGGCCCGAGCCGGGACCCGCTGACGGCTGCCGGTACCGTTGGCCGACACGGCCGGGAACAGATCGGCACGCTGGATGCGGTATTGAGCCGCAAAGGCGTCGATGTTCAGCGCTGCGACACGCAGGTCACGGTTGTTTTCCAGGGCGACCTGGATCAGCTGTTGCAGTGCCGGGTCATGGAAAAACTGCTTCCAGCCCTGTTCGGCGGCAGCCTGGGCAGGCGCCTGGGCCGACGAATACGCCGGACCTTGCGGGTACTGACCCGCCACCGGAGCTTCAGGCTGCTGATAATCGGGAATCAGCGAGCAGCCGCCGAGCACGAAGGCGGCAACAGCCAGGGAGAGTAGCGACTTGCTCATTAGCCAGCCTCTTTAGAAGGTTCAATAGCGTCGTCCTGGTCAGCGGTTTTGCGCTGCCCCATGGCCGACACGGTGACGAAAAACAGCGGGACCCAGAAGATCGCCAGGATAGTGGCCGTGAGCATACCGCCAATCACCCCGGTACCGATCGCATGTTGGCTACCCGAACCTGCACCCGTGGAAATCGCCAGTGGTACCACACCGAGGACGAAAGCGAGCGAGGTCATGATGATCGGTCGCAAACGCATCCGGCAGGCTTCAATTGCCGCATCGCGCAGGCTACGCCCTTGTTCATGCAGTTCCTTGGCAAATTCGACAATCAAAATGGCGTTTTTCGCCGCCAGACCAATGGTCGTCAACAGGCCCACCTGGAAATACACGTCGTTGGACAGGCCGCGCAGGCTGGTCGCCATCAGCGCACCGATGATCCCCAGTGGTACCACCAACATCACGGCGATCGGGATCGACCAGCTTTCGTACAGCGCCGCCAGACACAGGAACACCATCAGCAGCGACAGGGCGTACAGCGCTGGCGCTTGCGAACCGGACAACCGTTCCTCGTACGACAGACCCGTCCAGGAAATACCGACACCGGCCGGCAGTTTCTTGGCCAGGGCTTCGACTTCGGCCATGGCTTCACCGGTGGAATAACCGGGTGCCGGAGCACCGAGGATTTCCATCGCTTCGACGCCGTTGTAACGCGACAGCTTCGGTGCACCGTAGATCCACTCACCCTTGGCGAACGCCGAGAACGGAACCATGGTGCCGGCGCTGTTGCGCACATACCATTTCTTCACGTCTTCAGGACTCATGCGCGCACCCGGCTGGCCTTGCACGTAAACCTTCTTCACCCGACCGCGGTCGATGAAGTCGTTGACGTAGCTACTGCCCAAGGCAATCGACAAGGTGTTGTTGATGTCGGTGAGGGTGATGCCCAGGGCACTGGCCTTCTCGTCATCGATTTCCAGTTGGTATTGCGGTTCGTCGTTTAGACCGTTGGGGCGCACTTGCGACAGAATCTTGCTTTGCGCCGCCATGCCGAGGAACTGGTTACGCGCTTCCATCAGCTTGTCGTGACCGATACCGGCGCGGTCTTGCAGGAACACGTCGAAACCGGTGGCGTTACCCAGTTCCAGTACCGCCGGCGGTGCGAAGGCAAACACCATGGCGTCACGGAAGGTGAAGAAGTGCTGTTGGGCACGGGCCGCGAGTTTGAACACGCTGTTTTCGGCGTTACGTTCGCCCCACGGTTTGAGCATGATGAACGCCATACCCGAGCTTTGGCCACGGCCGGCGAAGTTGAAGCCGGTCACGGTAAACACCGAGGCCACCGCATCGCCTTCACCGCCGTCCTTGCTCGGACGCAGCAGGAATTCACGCATTTCATCCACGACCACTTGCGTGCGCTGGGCACTGGAACCGGCCGGGGTTTGCACCTGAGCAAACAATACGCCCTGGTCTTCTTCCGGCAGGAACGCCGTTGGGATACGGGTGAACAGCCAGATCATGCCGACCAGGATGATGAGGTAGGCCAGCAAGTACGGGGCCTTGTTCGCGAGCATGTTGCCCACGCCACGCTCGTAGCTTTTGACGCCACGGTCGAAATTGCGGTTGAACCAGCCGAAGAAGCCGCGTTTCGGCACGCCGTGCTCGCCTTTCGGAATCGCCTTGAGCATGGTTGCGCAGAGTGCCGGGGTGAAGATCAGTGCGACCAGTACCGACAGGGCCATGGCCGAGACGATGGTGATCGAGAACTGCTTGTAGATCACACCGGTGGAACCGCTGAAGAACGCCATCGGCAGCAGTACCGCCGACAGCACCAGGGCAATACCGACCAGTGCACCCTGGATCTGCCCCATGGATTTCTTGGTGGCCTCCTTGGGTGACAGGCCTTCTTCGCTCATGACCCGTTCGACGTTCTCCACCACGACGATGGCGTCGTCCACCAGCAAACCGATGGCCAGCACCATGCCGAACATGGTCAGGGTGTTGATGCTGAAACCGAACGCCGCGAGGATCCCGAAGGTACCCAGCAATACGACTGGCACGGTCATCGTGGTGATGACGGTGGCGCGGAAGTTTTGCAGGAACAGGAACATCACCAGGAACACCAGCACGATCGCTTCGACCAGGGTTTCAACCACACCCTTGATCGACTCGGTCACCACCGGCGTGGTGTCGTACGGGAACACCACTTCCATCCCTTGCGGGAAGAACGGTTTGAGGGTTTCGATGGTCTTGCGCAGGGCTTTTGCAGTGTCGAGGGCGTTGGCACCGTTGGCCAGTTTCACTGCCAGACCGGAGGCCGGGCTGCCGTTGAACTGGGCGCTGATCGAGTAGTTTTCACCGCCCAGACCGACATCCGCCACGTCGCCGACACGCACTTGCGAGCCGTCCTTGTTGACCTTGAGCAGGATCGCCTTGAACTGCTCGGCGGTCTGCAGGCGGGTCTTGCCGATGATCGTCGCGTTCAGCTGTTGGCCTGCAACGGCAGGCAAACCGCCGAGTTGACCGGATGACACCTGGACGTTCTGCGCGGCGATGGCGGTTTTCACGTCCACCGGGGTCAGGTTGAAGTTATTCAACTTGGCCGGGTCGAGCCAGATCCGCATTGCGTACTGCGCACCGAAGACCTGGAAGTCTCCGACACCGGCGGTCCGCGAGATCGGATCCTGCATGTTCGACACGATGTAGTTGGACAGGTCGTCCTTGGTCATGCTGCCGTCGCGCGACACCACGCCGATCACCATCAGGAAGTTTTTCACTGACTTGGTCACGCGGATACCCTGTTGCTGCACTTCTTGCGGCAGCAGCGGGGTGGCCAGGTTCAGCTTGTTCTGGACCTGAACCTGCGCGGTATCGGAGTTGGTGCCCTGCTCGAAGGTCGCGGTAATGGTCATGCTGCCGTCGGAGTTACTTTCCGACGAGACATAACGCAGGTTATCGATACCGTTGAGCTGTTGCTCGATCACCTGCACCACAGTGTCCTGCACGGTTTGTGCGGACGCGCCCGGGTAGGTCACCTGGATCGCAATGGCCGGAGGCGCAATGCTCGGGTATTGGTTGATCGGGAGTTTGAGGATCGAGAGTGCCCCGACCAGCATGATGACCAGGGCAATTACCCAGGCGAAAATCGGACGGTCGATAAAAAATCTGGACATGGTTTACTCCCCTTTGCCGCTGGAAGCCTTGTTAGCTGCCTGTGCGGGGGCCGGGTTCTTTGCGCCAACGTTAGTCGCTTCACTGGCTTTTACTTCAATGCCAGGTTTGACGTATTGCAGCCCTTCGGTGATCAGTTGATCGCCGGCCTTCAGACCGTCTTCGATCAGCCACTGGCTACCGACAGTGCGGCTGGCCTTGAGCTGACGCAGTTCGACCTTGTTGTCAGCACCGACGACCAGCGCGGTCGGGGTGCCTTTAAGGTCGCGCGTCACGCCTTGTTGCGGGGCCAGAATGGCTGCGGCGTTTACACCGGCCTGAAGCTGGGCGTGTACGAACATGCCCGGCAGCAGGGTGTGGTCAGGGTTGGGGAACACTGCACGCAAGGTGACGGAACCGGTGGTCTGATCTACCGAGACCTCGGAGAACTCGAGCTTGCCTTCCTGTTTGTACTGGCTGCCGTCTTCGAGGGTCAGCTTGACCGCGGCCGCGTTGTCGCCAGATTTTTGCAGACGACCGCTTTCCAGTTCGCGGCGCAGTTCCAGCAGCTCTACCGAAGACTGGGTGACGTCGACGTAGATGGGGTCCAGTTGCTGAATCACTGCCATTGCGTCGACCTGGCCGCTGGTAACCAGCGCGCCTTCGGTCACGGTCGAGCGGCCGATGCGGCCGGAGAGTGGCGCGTAAACCTTGGTGTAGCGAACATTGATCTGGGCGCTTTGCTGGGCGGCTTCCGATTGCAACCGGTTGGCCAGGGCCGTGTCGTATTCCTGACGGCTCACAGCCTGTTCGCTGACCAACTGCTTGTAGCGATCCGAGATCGATTTGGTCTGTTGCAGGTTGGCTTCGGCACTTTTCAGAGTGGCTTCATAAACGGCCGGATCGATCTGATACAGCTGCTGGCCGGCCTTGACGTCGCCGCCTTCCTTGAACAGGCGCTTGAGAATGATGCCGTTCACCTGAGGGCGAACTTCGGCGATGCGGTACGCGCTGGTACGGCCCGGAAGCTCGGAGGTCAGGGTGAAGGCTTGAGGTTGCAGAGTAACGACGCCGACCTGAGGGGGTGGTGCGGCAGGTGCCGCCTCTTCCTTTTTGCATCCGCTGAGTAGCGATGCCAAGGCGAGGGCGGTGACCAGAGCGGTAACAGCTGGCTTGAATTGCATGAAAATCCTCGGGTCAGGCGCGCAAATTGCGCACTAGAAATGTGGAAAGGTAAAAAATGTGCGCTGAGTGGATAAGTAGCTTGCTAAGGAATATACTTACGTTCATGGTTGTTTGTAAATACCTTGACCGCGTATCCACACCGTTACAAAAGCCGTTCAAGGGTTCGAATTGTAGGCCGGGGACGACGCCCAAGAACGCTCGCCCCACTTTTATTCAGCGGATGTTCAGACATCGCTGAAGCATCCTGATTGAGGTTGTACTGCCATGGTCCGTCGTACCAAAGAGGAAGCTCAAGAAACCCGCAGCCAGATACTGGAAGCGGCAGAAAAAGCCTTTTACGAAAGGGGCGTGGCGCGCACGACACTGGCGGATATCGCTACCCTGGCCGGGGTCACGCGCGGCGCTATCTACTGGCATTTCAGCAACAAGGCGGACTTGGTGCAGGCCATGCTTGATACCCTGCAAGAGCCGCTGGATGAAATGGCCAAGGCCAGTGAAAGCGAAGATGAACTCGACCCCCTCGGCTGCATGCGCAAGCTGCTGATTCATTTGTTTCATCAAGTTGCCCTGGACCCGAAAACCCGACGCATCAATGAGATTCTGTTTCATAAGTGCGAATTCACCGATGAAATGTGCGACCTGCGCCAGCAGCGTCGAGAGGTCAGCCTTGATTGCAATGTGCGAATCGCCCTGGCGCTGAGTAATGCGGTCAATCGGGGGCAGTTACCGGAAAACCTCGATACGGCCCGCGCGGCCATCAGCCTGCATGCGTACATCGATGGCATCCTGTATCAGTGGCTGTTGGCGCCCGACAGCTTTGAACTGCACATCGACGCCGAGCGTTGGGCCGATGCGGGGTTGGATATGCTGCGCTTGAGCCCCAGCCTGCGCAAATGAAAAAAAATACGTAATGGGGTGCTTTTATATACGTACGCTCGCCAGGTTGATAGGTAGTGAGCTACCTGATTTGTAGGGATTTTGTGAGTAACCGGCGCAAAAAAGCCCCGGCTCTTTCGAGTCGGGGCTTTTGCGTTTCAAGGGGGACGCTTACAACACCGGGTAGTCGATGTAGCCGACCGCGCCCTTGGAATAAAACAGCTCAGGACGTGGCTCGTTCAGCGGCGCATCGGCCTTCAAACGTGCCGGCAGGTCCGGGTTGGCAATGAACGGCACGCCGAAGGCGACTGCATCAGCCTTGCCGCTGGCCAGCCAGGCGTTGGCGCTGTCCTTGGTGAAGCGTTCGTTGACGATATACGAGCCGCCGAACGCTTCTTTCAATTGTGGACCCAGGCTGTCGCCATCTTCTTTCTCGCGGGAGCAGATGAAGGCGATGCCACGTTTGCCCAGTTCGCGAGCGACGTAAGTGAAGGTCTCTGACAGGTTGTCGTCGCCCATGTCATGGAGATCGGCACGGGGTGACAGGTGCACACCCACGCGGCCCGCGCCCCAGACTTCGATCGCGGCATCGGTCACTTCCAGCAACAGACGCGCACGATTTTCCACGGAACCGCCGTAGTTGTCGGTGCGTTGGTTGGTGCTGGTTTGCAGGAACTGGTCGAGCAGGTAACCGTTGGCGCCGTGGATTTCCACACCGTCGAAACCGGCCGCCTTGGCGTTCTCGGCACCGACGCGGTAGGCGTCGACGATGTCGGCGATTTCAGCGGTTTCCAGGGCGCGTGGGGTAGGGTAGTCGGCCAGTGGACGAACCAGGCTAACGTGACCTTTTTGCTGGATGGCGCTCGGTGCAACCGGCGTTTCCCCGTTGAGGTACGACTCGTGGGAAACCCGGCCGACGTGCCACAGTTGCAGGAAAATCTTGCCGCCCGCGCCGTGGATCGCTTTGGTGACGTTAGCCCAGCCACGCACCTGATCGTTGGACCAGATACCCGGGGTGTCCGGGTAACCGACGCCCATCGGCGTGACCGAAGTGGCCTCGCTGAGGATCAGGCCGGCCGAGGCGCGTTGTACGTAGTACTCGGCCATCAGCGCGTTTGGTACGCGGCCTTCGTCGGCACGGCAACGGGTCAGCGGCGCCATGATGATGCGGTTGGCCAACTCAAGGTCGCCCAGTTTGATCGGATCGAAAATAGTCGTCATGAAATAGCTCTCTTGTAGAGATCAGTTGGTAGCAGGGGCCAGTTCGGGATCACCGTTCTGACGGAAAGTAATCAGGGTCACCAGCAGGGCGAGTACCGCCAGTGCAGCCGCCGCGAGAGGAACGCTGGTCAAGCCGAAACCGTGGGCGATGACGCTGCCACCGACCCAGGCACCCAGTGCGTTGCCGATATTGAAAGCGCCGATGTTCAGGGTCGACACCAGGTTCGGTGCGGCCTTGCCGTAGGTCACGACGTTCACTTGCAGGGCGGGCACGGCGGCAAAGCACGCGGTGGCCCAGAGGAACAGGGTGATTTCGGTCGGAATCAGCGCGACGCTGGTCCAGGTCAGTACGGTGGAGATCACGGCCATCGAGATAAAGACGCCGATCAACGTTGCGGCCATGCCTTTGTCAGCCAGCTTGCCGCCGATGATGTTGCCGACCGTCAGGCCCAGGCCGATGAGCATCAGGGTCCAGGTCACGCCTTTGGGCGAGACGCCGGTGACATCGCCGAGCAGCGGGGCGACATAGGTGAACAAGGTGAATACGGAAGCCGCGAACAACGCGGTCATGCTCAACGACAGCCAGATCCCGGCGCCTTTGAGGGCGCGCAGTTCGGCGCGCATGTCGAGTTTCTCTTCATCGCGCTTGGCCGGCAGGAAACGGATCAGGCCGATCAACGCGATGACACCAATCACGGTCACCGCCCAGAAGGTCGAACGCCAGCCGGCTTCCTGACCGAGTGCGGTGCCCAGCGGAACGCCAAGCACGTTGGCCAGGGTCAGGCCGGTGAACATCAATGCCACGGCCGAAGCGCGCTTGTTCGCCGGAACCAGCCCCGCCGCCGCCACCGAGCCGATGCCGAAGAACGCACCGTGGCAGAGGGCAGTCACCACGCGGGCAAACATCAGCACGTTGTAGTCGGTCGCCATTGCGCAGAGCAAGTTGCCGACGATGAAAATCCCCATCAACGCTACCAGCGCGGCCTTGCGCGGCAATCGAGAGGTGGCCAGTGCCATGAACGGCGCACCAATGGCCACGCCCAGGGCGTAACCGGTCACCAGCCAACCGGCGCCCGGGATCGACACACCGAGGTCCGCCGCGACATCGGGCAGCAAGCCCATGATGACGAACTCGGTGGTGCCGATGGCGAAGGCGCTCAAGGCCAGAATGAGTAGCGAGAGGGGCATTGTTCAGTTCCTGGTCGGAGCGCTGAGCTCCTTGACGATGGCGTCGAGGAACGCCTGAATCACGTCCTCGTTGCGTTTGAAGAAGTGCCATTGACCGGCTTTCTGGCTGCTGATCAGTCCCGCCCGTTGCAAGTTCGCCAAATGGGCGGACACGGTCGACTGCGACAGGCCGCAGCGTTGGTCGATCTGTCCGGCGCAGATGCCGTACTCGTGGTTGTGGATCTGTTCCGGGAACTGGGCTTTGGGGTCTTTCAGCCAGATGAGGATGTCTCGGCGTACTGGGTGTGCCAGGGCTTTTATTATTTCGTCGAGGTCGATGGTCATGATTTGGGCTCGTGATGAGTAAAACGCTATATCGCGATGGGGCGAACTTTAAATCGGTACTTCGCGATATACAAATATGATTTTGGTCTGATGACCGTGCAAATCGGTATATCGAGTTATAACGATATGTGTGACGCAGTGCTAAGCTGCGCGCATGAACTATCTCGCACATCTGCACCTCGGTGGCCAGCGCCCCGGTCAATTGCTCGGCAGTCTGTATGGCGATTTCGTCAAAGGGCGGCTGCAAGGGCAGTTCGATCCGGAGATCGAAGCGGCCATCCAGTTGCATCGCAGCATCGATGTCTTTACCGACCGCCATCCGTTGGTGGACGTTTCGTTGTCACGGTTTTCCATGACCCGCCGGCGTTACGCCGGGATCGTGCTCGACGTGTTTTTCGACCATTGCCTGGCGCGTGACTGGACGCTTTACTCGGATCAGCCACTGGAACAGTTCACTTCGGGCGTGTACCGGGTGCTGTCCGCCGAGGCGCAATTGCCGGAACGTCTGGCGCAGATCGCGCCGCACATGGTGGCCAATGACTGGTTGGGTTCTTATCGGGAATTTGCGGTGCTTGAGCAGGTGCTGCGAGGGATTTCACGGAGGCTGACGCGACCGGAGGAGCTGGCCGCAGCGATGCAGGAATTGCGGGTGTTGTATGAGCCGTTGAGCGATGACTTCAGATTGTTCTATCCGCAGCTTCAAGACTTCGCGCAGAACTACCCAGCAACATAAACCTCTTGTGGAAGCGGGCTTGCTCGCGAAGGCGGTGTATCAGTCAACATCAGTGTTGGATGACAGACCGCCTTCGCGAGCAAGCCCGCTCCCACAGGGGATGTGTGTTTAAGCCGCGATTGCGGGGCGCAGCGGTTCCGGTTGTGCCTGCGGGATCGCCCCAAACAACGCCTTCTGCACCGCCTGCTGCGCCTCGAACGCCAGCGCTGCACGCTCGCGACCTTCACACGCGATCGGTTTGAGCAGATGGATCTCCACGTCCCCCCGATCATGGGCAAACAAGCGCATCAAGTGCGAGAGCAAATCATCATCGCCAATGAACGGCGCCAGCGAATCGAGCTTCCCGTCGCGCAGATAACGAATCGCCACCGGCTGCAACTTCACTTCGGAGTCGATTGCCGCAGACAGCAGGCGACCGTGGAAAGTGCGCAGCGAACGGCCGTCGGTGGTAGTGCCTTCCGGGAACATCAGCAGCGGATGTTCCTGCTCCAGATGACGGGTCATCTGTTTACGGATCAACTGACTGTCGCCCGACCCTCGACGAATGAACAAACTGCCAGCCTTGGCCGCCAACCAGCCCGCCACCGGCCAGGTGCGCACTTCGGCCTTGGACAGGAACGACAGCGGCGTGAGCATGCCGAGCAGCGGAATGTCGGTCCATGAAACATGATTGCTGACCCAGAGCATCGGCGCCTTCGGCAATTCACCGTGCATGGTCACGCGAAAGGGCAGGGCATTGCTCAGGCGCGCCATGAAAAATCGCGACCAGCGCTGGCGACGGACCATCGAATGAGCAATCCCCAAACGTTCGAACAACCCGAACAGACTGGCCATGCTCAAACCCAGCGCCACCACCACCAACACTCGCGCAATCCGCGCGTATACCCGTAACCGACTCATCAGACGGCCGCCTTGAAGTGTTTGGCATAACGCGGGCAGAGTTCGTCGCGCTTGAGCAGGATGAACACGTCGGCAACCTGGAAGTCTTCGTCCCAGCACGGCTCGCCGCAGATCTTCGCGCCAAGACGCATATAGGCCTTGAGCAGCGGTGGCATTTCGGCGATGACGTTGGATGGGATGTCGAGGCTCGGCAGCGGCTTTTTCGGTTCGGCCCGCAGGTGTTCCGTACACAGATAACGTTCGCGCAGTCGCTGCATGATCGCGTGGGCCTGGATGCCGCCGTCCTGCATCGGGATGCTCGCGCAACCCATCAAATAGCTGTAGCCGCCCTGGTTCAGCACTTCGGCCAGTTCGCCCCAGAGTACGGCGATGGTGCCGCCGTTGCGGTAGGCCGGGTCGACGCAAGTGCGGCCGATTTCCAGGATCGGGCCTTTCAGATGGACCAGGCCATGCAGGCTGAATTCTTCTTCGCTGTAGAACTTGCCCAGGCTGCTGGCGGCTGTGTGGTCGAGCAAACGGGTGGTCGCCACCAGACGTCCGGTGTTCAGGTCACGCACGCCGATGTGGGCGCAGTGAACATCATAATCATCCATGTCCAGACCCAGCTCCGCGCCTTTCAATTTGGCGTTGAATTCGCCGCTGAACACGTTGAAGCGCAAGGCCTGGGCTTCCTGCAAGGCCTCGGCGCCCACCAGGCGTTCGGCTTGCAGGCGGCGTTCATTGCCGGTGTCGCTGATGCGGGCGATCTGAGTCATTGTGAATCTCCATACGGGCCGGTCACCCGTCTTGGGTTGCAGCCGATCGACTTTCTTTATGCAGCCGTGTTGTGCAAAGTCAGGCTATGTAGCCCCGGTGTCATCGCCATGAAGCTTTGGTGATGCTTATATGACAGCCCACGAGGAGCCTCTTATGCCCTGGCAAAACCTGCTGCGCCGCCGCGATCGTCTGCCCGCCAACCCGGACCTGGGCGAGGGGTTCGCGACCTTGTTGCACCAGTTGGGCAACGTCACGCCGTTCGAACTGGCGGTGGCCGGCGGGCGTTTGATGTCGACGCCGGGGCTGGCGTTTCTGGTGGGCTATCAGGCGGCGTTGCGCATGCTCTGGCCGAGCGCGCCGCTGAGCCTCGGCGCCTTGTGCGCGACCGAACAGCGCAGCCTGCGGGTGGCGGACATGCGGACCCGTCTGCACGATTTGCGTCTGAGCGGGCGCAAGGATTTTGTCACCGCAGGCGATGCCGCTGATTGGCTGCTGATTGCTGCTCGCAGTGAAGCACCTGACGAAAAACCGCGTCTGAGTCTGGCGGTGGTCTATCCCGATGAACCGGGCGTGCGTCTGGAAAAGTTACCGGCGATCCCGTTGATGCCAGACATCAGCCATGGCCGGCTGTTTCTCGATAACGCTCAGTGCGAACTGTTGGCGGGGGATGGCTGGGATGCTTACATCAAACCGTTTCGCACCCTTGAAGACATTTACGTTCTGAGCGCGATGACCGCCTGGCTGTACGGCATCGGTCAGGACAGCGACTGGCCGCAAGCCTTGCAACTGCGTTTGCTGGCGTTGCTGGCCGGGTGTGCGGAAGTCAGCCGGCAGGCGCCGAATAATTCGTCCGGGCATGTATTGCTCGGTGGCTTGTTTGCGCAGTTCGATGGGCTCAAGACTGAGGTGGCTCAGGCACTGGCCGATGGCCCGCAGCATTGGGCCGCGATGTGGCAGCGTGATCAGGGCGTGATGGATTTGGCGGCAGGTGCGCGGGGGAAGCGGTTGGCCAAGGCGCTCGCGGGATCTTCGCTGGATTGACTGGCCCCTTCGCGAGCAAGTCGAATCGTCGCACCGCCGCTCCCACATTTTGAAATGCATTCCCCTGTGGGAGCGGGCTTGCTCGCGAAGGCGGCCTCATTGGCAACACAAATTCCAGAACTGTCATCAACCGCGACTAGGCTCAGCAGGTCCATCCTTCCGAGCCCCCACCATGTCCAAAGGCTTGTCCCTCATTTTCCTGCTCCTGCTCAGCCTCACGGCCCACGCCGAGCATTGGCCTGCCGAACAATGGTCGACCGGCCCGAAAGTCACCGGGCCGGCGCTTCAAGCCCTGGAGACTTACGCCTTTGCACCCCGTGATGAGGCCACCCGAAAAGGCATCCGCACCGATGCCTTGCTGGTGATCCGCGACGGTCAATTGATCTACGAACGCTACGCCAGCCCGACCACCGCCGACACCCCGCATCTGACCTGGTCCATCAGCAAAAGCCTGATGGCCACGGTCCTCGGCGTGGCCTATGGCGAAGGTCTGTTCAAGCTCCAGGACCCGGTGCAGAAATTTTATCCACCGCTGGAAAAACACCCGACGATGACCATGGCCGACCTGCTGCACTGGGCCTCGGGCCTGGACTGGCAGGAAGACTATGAATACGCGCCGTTGAAATCCTCGGTGGTCGCGATGCTCTACACCCGCGGTCACCAGGACATGGCCGCATTCACCGCCAATCACGGTCAGTACGCCAAGCCCGGTCAGGCATTCCGTTACTCCAGTGGCGACAGCAATCTGTTGTCCGCCGCGCTGAAAACCATCGTCGGTCCGACCCGGTATCCGGACTATCCATGGACTGCTCTGTTCGAGCCCTTGGGGATTCGCCACGCCGCCTGGGAAACCGATGCCACGGGAACCTTCGTCGCTTCGTCCTACACCTATCTCACCGCCCGGGACCTCGCGCGAGTCGGTCTGTTGATGGCTCGCGATGGTCGTTGGGGCGACCGGCAACTGCTGCCCAAAGACTGGGTCGCCTTCAACCGCGAACCGTTCGCCCGCTATCAAGCCCATCAGGACGACGCCGTGCCCGGTGGCCATTGGTGGCTTAACCGAGCGGTGGATGGCGCAGCAAAACCCTGGCCCGATGCACCCGACGATACCTTCGCCGCGCTGGGTCATTGGGGTCAGGCGATGTACGTGATTCCCGGCGAAAACCTGGTGATCGTGCGCTACGGCGATGACCGCGACGGCAGTTACCGGCACAACGATTTGCTCAAACTCGCGCTCAAGGCATTTGCCGCGAAGGGGCAGCCATGAAGCGTCGCAGCTTTGTTCGTCGTCGACCGTTCAGCACGTTGTTGTTGATCCTGCTGATCGCCTTGCTCGGCTGGATCTGGCAGGAGCGCGTGACGCTGTGGGCATTCCCGGACATCATCAGCGCCTACACCGCCAAGGAATATTGTTCGTGCCGTTATGTGATGAACAACCCGGCCGAGTACTGCTACAGCTATGTGAAGCAGTGGCTGCCGACCAGTGGCTTTACTGATGACACCGCCAGAAAGCGCGTTACCGTCAGCGGTATGGGCCGCAGAAACAGTGCCGTGTGGGTCGGAGAACGCCAAGGCTGCCGCCTGAATCCCTGAGCACCACTGTCCTTGTAGCAGCTGGCGAAGCCTGCGTTCGGCTGCGCAGCAGTCGTGAAATCAGACACCGCGGTGTGTCTGGAGAATCTTGCATGCAGGATTTACGACTGCTTCGCAGCCGAACGCAGCCTTCGGCAGCTGCTACAAGTTTGCAATTGGCTCACGGGCGGTTAAGGTTCGTGCAGGTTTATCTGCCCCACGAGTCTCTATGTTCAACCGCTTCCTCTGCAAAACCCTCGCCTTCCTGCTGCTGGCCGGTGCCTCGCTGTCGGCCCACGCCGATTGGTATCTGGATGGCGAGTCCTCGCGGCTGTCGTTCATCAGCACCAAAAACACCAATATCTCCGAAGTGCAGCGCTTTCTGGTGCTGCACGGCAAGGTCGATCCCAAAGGCCTGGCCGAGGTGGAAGTCGAGATGGACTCGGTCAACAGTGGCATCCCGCTGCGCGATGAACGCATGCGCAAGGACCTGTTTGAAATCCAGACTTTCCCCGAAGCACTGATCACCGCGCAGATTGATCTACGCCCGATCAACGATCTGGCGCCCGGCGCGCAACTTGAATTGCGCCTGCCGCTGACCGTCACGCTCCA
Organism: Pseudomonas sp. F01002; assembly: GCF_004402115.1. Taxonomy (NCBI): domain Bacteria; kingdom Pseudomonadati; phylum Pseudomonadota; class Gammaproteobacteria; order Pseudomonadales; family Pseudomonadaceae; genus Pseudomonas; species Pseudomonas sp. F01002. The sequence goes on from NZ_SOPU01000011.1 coordinate 212,139, forward strand.
TGGCAAACAACACGAATACAACGCCGAACTGCTGGCAACCCGTCTCGATGACCGGCGTTTCCAGGTGGTGACCCTCGAACCGCTGATCATCAATGCCGCGGATTTCGACCTGGCCCCCGGCCTGGAAAGTTTGCGCAAGATCGCCGGTTTGTCGGCCATCAGTTTGTCGGTGCCGGTGGGTGCGGTACTGATTTTCACGGCGCGCTGACATGGCCGGCGCGATTTTCCCCTGGCGTGAAGGCAACCGTTTTGAACTGCTGATCGACGGTCCGCAGTTTTTTCCACGGATGTTGGTCGCGATTGCCCGCGCCGAAGAGCAGGTTGAGCTGGAGTTGTACCTGGTGGAGGCGGGTGCCTGTGCCGAGGCGATGGTTCAGGCGTTGGTCCAGGCTGCCGAACGTGGCGTGCGCGTGCGCTGCCTGTTCGATGATTACGGCAGCCTCGCGTTCACCCTGACCTTGCGCCAGCGATTGATGGCGGCGGGCGTGGAGCTACGTTTTTACAATCGCCTGAGCTGGCGGCGTTGGGTGGGCAACTTCTACCGCGATCACCGCAAGCTGTTGCTGGTCGATCAGAGCATGGCCGTGGTGGGCGGCACTGGGGTGACCGATGAGTTCTGGACACCGGGTGACGACACCAGCGAATGGCACGAGGTGATGGTGGAAATCACCGGCCCCTTGGTCATCGACTGGCAGTTGCTGTTCGACCGCCAATGGATCGCCAACCGGTATAGGCGCGCCTGGAAACCCGCTTCGCATTTCGGCCTGCCGCGTCTGCCACGCGTGCCGTCCATGGGCGAGGGCATGGGCCGGGTCGCCTATGCCGACGCCCGCCAGCACCGGGACATCCTGCAATCGTTGATTCGCGCGCTGAACAGCGGCCAGCGGCGGATCTGGCTGGCGACGCCGTATTTCCTGCCGACCTGGAAAGTCCGCCGCTCACTGCGCCGGGCTGCCGCCCGAGGCGTCGACGTGCGCTTGCTGCTGACCGGGCCACGCACCGATCACCCGTCGGTGCGCTACGCCGGGCATCGCTACTACCCGCGATTGCTCAAGGCCGGGGTGACGATCTTCGAATACCAGCCGTGTTTCCTGCATTTGAAAATGGTCCTGATCGACGACTGGGTGAGCATCGGCTCGTGCAATTTCGATCACTGGAATTTGCGCTTCAACCTGGAAGCCAACCTTGAGGCGCTGGACCCAGGGTTGACGCGTGCGGTGGCGGCAAGTTTCGAGAGGGACTTTGCGCAGAGCCAGGAAGTCAGCCTGGAGGCATGGCAACGCCGGCCGCTGTGGCGGCGAGTGAAGCAAAGGATTTGGGGATGGGTGGATCGGCTGGTGGTGAATCTGCTGGATCGGCGGGGGTAGGGCAAGATCAAAAGATCGCAGCCTGCGGCAGCTCCTACATTGGGATGATGTACACCTTGTAGATACTCTGTTCACGGTCAAGCTTTCGCGAGATGTTTTTCGCTAAAAAGCTTGGCCGTATTAAATTCTTCTCCGGAGCGCATGCATGCCCATAACCCGGTTAGGTATTTGCGCATGA
>NZ_SOPU01000011.1:213709-310492 GCF_004402115.1 Pseudomonas sp. F01002
GCTGCCGCAGGCTGCGATCTTTTGCTTTAAGGGTTACAGCAATTCGAAGCTCTGCTGCGTCACGTCCTGTGAATCCAGGCCGATCTCCACGTTGAACTTGCCCGGCTCGGCAGCGAACTTGAGCTGGGTGTTGAAGAACTTCAAGTCATCCTCGGTGATGGTGAAGTGCACGACTTTCTGTTCACCGGCCTTCAGCGTGATTTTCTGGAAGTTCTTCAGTTCCTTGATCGGTCGGATCATCGAGCCGGTCACGTCCTGGATGTACAACTGCACCACGGTTTCGCCGTCACGCTTGCCGGTGTTTTTCACCATGACGCTGGCGTCGAGTTTGCCGGTTTTGTTCAGCGTGGTCGACGACAGCGCCATGTCGCTCAGGCTGAAATCGGTGTAGCTCAGGCCGAAGCCGAACGGGAACAGAGGACCTGTGGTGTCATCGAAATACTGCGAGGTGTAGTTGCCCGGTTTGCCCGGCGTGAACGGCCGGCCAATGCTCAGGTGGTTGTAGTAGGTCGGAATCTGACCCACCGAACGCGGGAAGGTGATCGGCAATTTGCCCGACGGGTTGTAGTCGCCGAACAGCACGTCGGCGATGGCGTTGCCGCCTTCGGTGCCGCTGAACCAGGTCTCCAGAATCGCGTCAGCCTGTTCCTTCTCTTCGAGAATCGACAGCGGACGACCGTTCATCAGCACCAGCACCAGCGGTTTGCCGGTGGCCTTCAGGGCTTTGATCAAATCGCGCTGGTTAGCCGGGATGTTCAGGTCGGTGCGGCTCGACGATTCGTGGGACATGCCACGGGACTCGCCCACTGCTGCCACCACCACATCGGCATCCTTGGCGGCTTTCACGGCTTCGTCGATCAGCACTTGGGCCGAGCGCGGATCGTCCACCACTTCCGGTGCGTCGAAATTGAGGAAGTTCAGGTAATCCAGCACCTTCTTGTCGCTAGTGATGTTGGCGCCGCGAGCGTAGATCAGCGTCGATTGCGCGCCCAGTGCAGTGGTCATGCCGTCGAACAGGGTCACCGATTGCGCCGGTTTTCCGGCGGCGGCCCAGCTGCCCATCATGTCGATCGGTGCCTTGGCCAGCGGGCCGACCAGGGCGATTTTCGCGGTTTTCTTCAGCGGCAGGGTTTCGCCCTGGTTCTTCAGCAACACCATGCTGCGGCGCGCGACATCACGGGCCTCGGTGCGGTGCAGACGGCTTTCGGCGTAAGTGTCGGCCGGATCATCCTCAGCCTTGCCGATGCGCAGGTACGGGTCTTTGAACAGGCCCATGTCGTACTTGGCGGCGAGCACTTCACGCACGGCGTTGTCGATGTCGCTTTGCTGGATCTCACCCGCCTTCAACAGCCCCGGCAGCTCTTTGCCGTAGAGGGTGTCGTTCATGCTCATGTCGATGCCGGCCTTGATCGCCAGCTTCGCGGCTTCGCGACCGTCACGGGCAACGCCGTGTTTGATCAGCTCGAAAATCGCCCCGTGGTCGCTGACGGCCAGGCCCTTGAAGCCCCATTGCTTGCGCAACAGGTCGTTCATCAGCCAGGTGTTGGCGGTGGCTGGCACGCCGTTGATCGAGTTCAGCGCAACCATCACCCCGCCAGCACCGGCGTCGATGGCGGCGCGGTATGGTGGCAGGTAGTCCTGGAACATCTTGACCGGGCTCATGTCGACGACGTTGTAGTCGCGACCGCCCTCGACCGCGCCGTACAGGGCAAAGTGCTTGACGCTGGCCATGATGCTGTCGGCCGCGTTCGCGCCCGTGCCCTGGAAGGCTTTGACCATGACGCCGGCGATGCGCGAAACCAGGTAAGTGTCTTCACCGAAGCCTTCGGAAGTCCGGCCCCAGCGCGGGTCGCGGGAGATGTCGACCATCGGCGCGAAGGTGATGTCGAGGCTGTCCGCCGCGGCTTCCTTGGCGGCGATGCGCCCGGACAGGCCGATGGCGTCCATGTCCCAACTCGAGGCCAGGGCTATCGGGATCGGGAAAATGGTGCGGTGGCCGTGGATCACGTCATAGGCGAAGAACATCGGGATCTTCAACCGGCTGCGCATGGCCGCGTCCTGCATCGGACGGTTTTCCGGGCGGGTAATCGAGTTGAACGTGCCACCGATGTTGCCGGCTGCGATTTCCTTGCGGATCAGCTCCCGAGGCATTTCCGGGCCGATGCTGATCAGACGCAGCTGGCCGATTTTTTCATCGAGGGTCATCTGCTTCATCAGGTTGCTGACGAACGCGTCCTTATTTTCCAGAAGTGCGGGCGTCGTGGCGGCCAATACGGTATGACTGGCCAGGCTGACGAACAGGCCCAGCAAACACAGCTTCTTCATGAATAGTTTTCTCAAAAGCCTAAACGGCAGTGAATACGCGCCGGTCAGCCAAAATTTAGGGAGCGACTATTGTTGTTCAGGTAAATGCAGCACACTTCTGCGTGTTTTCGCGCTGGGGCATCTTTTAGCCCATTGGCTCGATGCAATCCAGTGGCGGCGGCAGATTATGCCCCAAGAGCCGGTTTCAAAGTTCGTAGGTTGTTTTTCAACGGAATGTGCAAGGGAGCATCAACCAGATGAATGTACGACACCACTATCGGTCGAGCCTGCAGGTTGCAGCCTTGATGTTGCTGACCACGCTGCTGGCCGGCTGCGGCATCAACACGATCCCGACCCTCGACGAACAGGCCAAGGCCGCCTGGGGCCAGGTGCAGAACCAGTACCAGCGCCGCGCCGACCTGATTCCCAACCTGGTGGAAACCGTCAAGGGCTACGCCAAGCACGAAGAAGAAACCCTGACCGCCGTGATTGAAGCCCGGGCCAAGGCCACTTCGATCCAGGTCGATGCCAAGACCCTCGATAACCCGGAAAAACTCAAACAGTTCCAGCAGGCCCAGGATCAGCTGACCGGTGCCTTGAGCCGTTTGATGGTGGTGTCCGAGCGTTACCCGGACCTCAAGGCCAACCAGAATTTCCTGGCCCTGCAATCGCAACTTGAAGGCACCGAGAACCGCATTGCCGTGGCGCGTCGGGACTTCATCCTCGCCGTGCAGAAATACAACACGGAAATCCGTACGTTCCCTGGTCGCCTGTGGCACACCGTGATGTACAGCGATTTGCCGATCCGCGAAACCTTCGAGGCCACCAGCCCCGATGCGCAAAAAGCGCCAGAAGTGAAGTTCAAGTAAGTATCGAGATGGGTTTGTAGCGTCACCACGGATGAGGTTGCCGATGCGCGTGTTGAAAGTTGGCCTGGTGCTGTTGCTGTGGGTGTTTGCCCTGACGGCCCAGGCCGAGTTGAAGTTTCCGGAACTGACCGGGCGGGTGGTCGATAACGCCCAGATGATCGAGCCTGCGGTGCGTGAGCAGCTGACGCAACAGCTTCAGGCCCATGAAAAAGCCACCGGCGAGCAGCTGGTGGTGGTCACGTTGCCGGATTTACAGGGCACCGACATTGCGGACTTCGGTTATCAACTGGGGCGCTACTGGGGCATCGGCCAGAAGGACAAGAACACTGGCGCGCTGCTGATCGTTGCGCGTGACGATCGCAAGCTGCGGATTGAAGTCGGTTATGGCCTGGAAGATCGGCTGACCGATGCGCAAAGCTCGGTGATCATCAATCAGGTGATCACCCCGGCGTTCAAGACCGGTAACTTCAGCAAGGGCATCAGCGACGGGGTCGCGGCTATGCTCGTGGTATTGGGCGGCAATCCGCTGGATGAGCCTTCCACGGTGTATGACTCCGGCGGCAATCAGGAAAGCGACTTCGTCTCACGGCATCCGGGGATCTTCGTGTTTCTGGTGATGCTGTTCATCCTGACGATGTTTGTCTGCCAGATGCTCGGGATCCTGCCTAGCGGCGGCGGTGGTCGAGGCGGTTCGAGCGGCGGGTTCGGCGGTGGAGGGTTTGGTGGCGGCGGTGGAGGCGGGGGCTTCAGCGGTGGCGGGGGCAGTTTCGGGGGCGGTGGTTCCTCGGGCGGCTGGTGATCACACAACAATAGCGAGTGGGCATTCTTAAACATGGCATTACTGACCGAACACGAACAACGCAAAGTTGCCGAGGCGATAGCCCGGGTCGAGCGCGACACCGACGCCGAACTGGTGACCGTGCTCGCGGCCCGCGCCGACGACTACGCGTACATCCCGCTGCTCTGGGCCAGCCTGCTGGCGCTGGTGGTGCCGGGTATCGTGCATTACCTCACGGGCTGGCTGACCCTGCACAGTTTGTTGCTGGTGCAATGGATTACGTTCATCGTGCTGTGCCTGGTGTTCCGCATTCCGAAAGTCACCACGCAACTGATTCCGCGCTCGGTGCGTCATTGGCGCGCCTCGAACCTGGCGCGCCGGCAGTTTCTGGAGCAAAACCTGCACCACACGGTGGGCAGCACCGGCATGCTGATCTTTGTCTGCGAAGCCGAGCGCTATGTGGAAATCCTGGTGGATGAAGGGATTTCCAAACGGCTGGACAACAAGAACTGGGATGGAATTGTTGCGGCGTTTACTGAGCAAGTGAAGCAGGGGCAGACCTTGCAGGGGTTTGTGACGTGTGTGGAGGCGTGCGGCGAGTTGCTCAAGGTGCATGTGCCAGTGACGCATGTGAGGAATGAGTTGCCGAATCGGTTGGTGGTGTTGGGCTAAAAGCCCTCGGCAACGACTCGTACTTTGTAGCAGCTGGCGCAGCCTGCGTTCGGCTGCGAAGCAGTCGTGAATTCAGGCGCTGCGGTCAATCAGGCAAACCATGCATACCGATTTTGCGACTGCTGCGCAGCCGAACGCAGGCTGCGCCAGCTGCTACAGATCGCACCGTTCGGGAAATTACCCGTGCCCTGCATCCACATCCCCCCTAAAATACCCGCCATTCCCCGATCCGCACCGCCCGAGGCCGTTTTTTCCATGTCTGTCACCGCCACTCCCGCCAGCCTCGTGCCGGATCACCACGCCCAGTTCATCGACCTGCTGCAATCCAGCCTTGACCAGAACGCCTTCATCAAACTGGTGCTGGCCAAGTACGTCGGCACTGAAGCGGACTTGCAGCGGCTGATCATCAAGCAGCTGACGGTCAAGGATCAGCCCTGCCTGTCCTTCGTCTACCGCTACAAGACGCGCGACATCACCAAGAATTTGCCGATTGCCGAGGGCTTAGCGACCATCGCCGCACTCTTGCCGGCATCGTTCAAAAATGCGCATTTGCTGTCGCTGACGGATGAAGCTCAGCTCGAATACAGCAAAAAGGGCAAGTCGTCGCTGTTCAAGAGCAAACCTCAGCAATTGCGTGAAGTGCCATCCGCCGAGCATAACCGCGAGAAGAACCGCTTTCTCGACCTGAGCCGGCCGTTCCTGGCCGACCTTGGTGTGACGAACAGCAAGCACGAGCTGATCCCGGCGATGTCGCGCAAGTGGAAGCAGATCAACAAGTTCATCGAAGTCTTCAGCCACGCGCTGACCACCTCACCACTGGCGTTGGACAAACCGGTTCAGGTGGCGGACTTCGGCTCGGGCAAGGGTTACCTGACGTTCGCGATCCATGACTACCTGCGTAACACCCTGAAGGCCGAAGGCGTGGTGACCGGCGTCGAGTTGCGCGAAGAGATGGTGGATTTGTGCAATGCCGCGGCCGCAAAGCTCGAGCATCCGGGGCTGGTGTTCAAGTGCGGTGATGTGCGCAGCGTCGCGCCGAGCGAGTTGGACGTGATGATCGCGCTGCATGCCTGCGACATCGCCACCGACTATGCGATTCACACCGGCATTCGTTCCGGCGCCTCGATCATCATGTGCTCGCCGTGCTGCCACAAGCAGATCCGCCTGCAAATCCAGAGCCCGGCGCTGCTCAAGCCGATGCTGCAATACGGTCTGCATTTGGGCCAGCAAGCGGAAATGGTCACCGACAGTTTGCGCGCGTTGTTCCTGGAAGCCTGCGGTTACGAGACCAAGGTGTTCGAGTTCATCTCACTGGACCACACCAACAAGAACAAGATGATCCTGGCGGTCAAACGTGCCGAGCCGGTTGATCCGGCCCAGCTGTTGGTGAAGATTCAGGAACTGAAGGATTTCTACCACATCAGCGAACATTGCCTGGAAACCCTGCTGCGTTCCGACGGTTATTTGGGTTAACGGCAAAAGATCGCAGCCTTCGGCAGCTCCTACATTTGGACGGCGTACGCCCTGTAGGAGCTGCCGAAGGCTGCGATCTTTTGATTTTATTTTCAGGCTGTAGCCACTCGTGCTGGCTTCACGGCGGTCTTGCGTCCCAACATCACGGTCACGATCACCCCGGCGGCAAACAGCCAGGTGATCGGCTCAATGTGTTCGCCGAAGAACAGTGCCGAAAAGGCGATGGTGAAGAAGATCTGTAGCAATTGGATCTGACTGACCCGGGCGATGCCGCCCATCGCCAGCCCGGCGTACCAGGCAAAGAAACCGATGAATTGCGAAAACAGCGAGACGTAACCGAAGGCCCACCAGGTCTTGGCCGAAATCTCGCCCTGATGTTGCAGCGCCAGGTACACCACCGGCCCGATCAGCAACGGCGTCGACAACACCAACGCCCAGCAGATCACCTGCCAACCGCCCATCTCCTTGGCCAATCGGCCGCCCTCGGCGTATCCCAAACCGCCCACGGCAATCGCGCCGAGCATCAGCAAATCACCGGCCTGAATGCTGCCGGCCCCGCTGATCAGCGCATAACCCAGCACCAGCGCGCTGCCCAGCGCAGCGCAGGCCCAGAAGGCTTTCGACGGTCGTTCGTGGGACAACCACGCGGCGTACAGCGCCACGCACAGCGGTTGCAGGCCGTTGACCAGTGCGCCGTGGGACGCCGGCAAGGTTTGCATGGCCCAGGCCGACAACACCGGGAAGCCGAGGATCACCCCGGCAATCACCAGGGTCAGGCCTTTGACCTGTTTCCACGTCGGCCACTTCTCCCGGCGCCACAGCAACAGCAACGCCGCCGGAACCGCCGCGAACAGCGCACGACCCAGGCCGTTGAGCAGCGGATGCAGTTCCTGCACGACGATCCGTGTGAAGGGCAGGGTGAGGCTGAAGATCACAACGCCGAGCAGGCCGAGGGCCATGCCGGTGTTTTCGCGCGAGGACATGATGGCAACCAGAATCGAGGGTGGCGGGAAGAGTCTTCATCTAGCCATAAACCGGAGGCGTTGCTCTGTTACAGCTAGGTGCAGAGTTATCCGTACAGTTGCGAGTAATGCTCGCAACGTAGGAGCTGCCGAAGGCTGCGATCTTTTGAACTTGATCTTCAACAATCTTCGAAATCGCTTAAAGATCGCAGGCTTCGCCAGCTCCTACACTGACCGCGTACAACCATCAACTATAGGTTGTCGTAGTAGCTGGTTATTACCCGACTCGCTGGATAAGGACTACCTTGAATACTCCTGCAGGCCCACGTATTTCCCAGAGGAGTCCTCCCCATGGCGGCTAAAAAAATTCTGATGCTGGTCGGCGATTACGTCGAAGACTACGAAGTGATGGTGCCGTTTCAGGCGCTGCTGATGGTTGGCCACACGGTGCACGCCGTTTGCCCGGACAAAACCGCCGGTCAGACCGTGCGCACGGCCATCCATGACTTCGAAGGCGACCAGACCTACAGCGAAAAACCCGGTCACCTGTTTGCCCTGAACTTCGACTTCGCCAAGGTCAAGTCCGAGGACTACGACGCCCTGCTGGTGCCGGGCGGTCGTGCGCCGGAGTACCTGCGCCTGAACGAAAAAGTCCTGGAACTGGTGCGCGCGTTCGACAATGCCGGCAAACCGATCGCCGCTGTGTGTCACGGTGCTCAATTGCTGGCGGCCGCGGGCATTCTTGAAGGTCGCGAGTGCAGCGCCTACCCGGCCTGTGCCCCGGAAGTGCGCCAGGCCGGCGGTACGTTCATCGATATCCCGGTGACGGAAGGTCACGTACAAGGCAATCTGGCTACTGCGCCAGCCTGGCCGGCGCACCCGAGCTGGCTCGCCGGTTTCCTCGGGTTGCTGGGCACCAAAATCACGCTGTAACGAGGGACCTTTCCATGTGCGAGCTCTACGTCAAAGCCGATCCGATTCTCTACGAATCGCGCTCCCGCTCGCTGCGCATCTGCGGGGTGGTCACCACCCTGCGGCTGGAGAATCAGTTCTGGGACATCCTCAGCGAAATCGCCGAGGCCGACGGCATGACCACCAACCAGTTGATCGCCAAGTTGTATGAAGAGGTGATGGACTACCGCGGCGAGGTGGTGAATTTCGCCTCGTTTTTGCGGGTCAGTTGTACGCGGTACCTGAGTCAGCGACGGATTGCTCCTCCACAGATGAGCGTGGTGCGGTCGGCCTGAACATCAAAAGATCGCAGGCTTCGCCAGCTCCTACAGAGGTACGCGATCCCATGTAGGAGCTGGCGAAGCCTGCGATCTTTTGATCTTGCGGTTGAGGTGGTCTTTACTCTGAAGCGCGAAACCTCTCAATTGCCAAGGAGAAACAGCATGTCTGGATGGTATGAAGTGAGCAAAAGCAGCAATGGTCAGTTCAAATTTGTACTGAAGGCCGCCAACGCGGAAACCATTCTGACCAGCGAGCTGTACACCACCCGCGCTGCCGCTGACAAAGGCATCGCGTCGGTTCAGAGCAACAGCCCGAAGGATGAACGCTACGAGAAGAAAACCACCAAGGATGGCCATCCTTACTTCAACCTCAAGGCCGGTAACCACGAGATCATCGGTAGCAGCGAGGCTTACACCTCCGCTGCCGCGATGGATAAAGGCATCGCCAGCGTGAAGGCCAACGGGCCGACCACGGTGATCAAGGACAAGACCTTGCCGGTGCTCTAAATCCTCCCTTCAAGTCCTACCATACAAGCGAACCTGCTCGCGAAGGCGTCAGCGGCGTCGCCGCTAAACCTCAACCGGGACTGTGAGCTTCGGGCTGCCCAACGCATGCGTCTTCGAATCAAAAAACCGCAACTCACTCCCGGTTCCTTCAAAAACCTTCGCGTAGTGCCGCTTCTGGTGCTGAATGAACGCCTTGCTGCGAGGATAAATCGAGATCGCCACCACCTGCGGTTTCGCCTGGCGCAAGGCGTGAATGATGTGGCTGTCCTGCTCACCCAATGCATGACCGAACAGGCACAACCCGTCGCCATGGCCAAGTAACTGGTCGTAGCAGAATGACAGATAGTCCGAGCTGCGAATGGTCTTGAGCTTGTCCTGCGCCGGACCTTCATTGACGAACAGCGGCACGTCGTCGAGGGTCTTGATCGTGTTGTTGATCGCGAAACTGCCGAGCAACGTGCCCTCGGTCGACATCAGTTTGCGCGCCGTGCCGTCCTGATTCCGCACCAGATGCAACCCGCCATGCAGGTAAAGCAGGCGGGTTTTATCGGTCGCCGTGGCGCTCAGATCGAAGCTCGGCTCTGCCCCCTGAAACAGGTCGCTGATCGCATCAGGCTGGTGCTGGAGCGCCCAGGAATTGAGCAGGTCGTAGTTGGTGGTGAACACGGTCCGGTAGCAGCCCAGTTCCTGATTGATCGTCGCCAGCGTCGAAGGCACCACCAGCCGCCACGGGATGTGCACCGCGTGCACGGTGTTGATCAGCGCTTCCTTGATCGCGTAGTAACGATTGCGTGGTGCGGCGGAACTCACAGCCAGGGCCTTGTTGACCCGACTGGTGGTTTTCAGCGCACTGAGCACCTGCTCGAAGCTGCGCGTCTGCATCGCGTCGAACACGCTCAGCTCGGACTGGCTCAGGGGTTTTTCTTCGACGGTGCGGGCGTTTTCGAACAGCGAGTCGTAGCCGAAGTCGTCCCACACGGCGCGACTGGCGCCGTTGCCTACCAGCAGGCCGCTGAACGAGGCGGTGGCGCGCAAGGCGTTCCAGTCTTCAAGTTGGGCATCAACATCCTGGAAATCGGTCATTGCGGTCAAAGTCTCAAAGCAAAAGGTCTTGATGGGCGGCGACTTTATCACGACCAAGACTTGAGCCAGATCAAGTTACTGCGTGACCGATAGGTCGATCCTGTGGGTACCCGCTGGATCGGCGCTGCCGATTTGGCCTCAGCCAGGAGACTCGCTCATGAGCAGCACGTTTTTCATCCCCTCCGTGAACATCATGGGCATCGGTTGCCTCGACGAAGCCATGGACGCCATTCGCAAGTACGGTTTTCGCAAGGCGCTGATCGTCACCGACACCGGGCTGGCCAAGGCGGGTGTAGCGAAGATGATTGCCGAGAAACTGGCGATGCAGGACATCGATTCGGTGATTTTCGACGGCGCCAAGCCTAACCCGAGCATCGCCAACGTCGAGAGCGGTCTGGGGCTGCTGAAAGAAACCCGCTGTGACTTCGTGGTGTCCCTGGGCGGCGGTTCGCCCCATGACTGCGCCAAAGGCATCGCGTTATGCGCGACCAACGGCGGGCAAATACGCGATTACGAAGGCGTCGATCAATCCACCCAGCCGCAACTGCCGCTGATCGCCATCAACACCACCGCCGGCACCGCCAGCGAGATGACCCGTTTCTGCATCATCACCGACGAATCCCGTCACGTAAAAATGGCCATTGTCGATCGCAATGTCACGCCGATGCTGTCGGTCAACGACCCGGCGTTGATGGTCGCCATGCCCAAGGGCCTGACGGCTGCCACTGGCATGGACGCACTGACCCACGCCATCGAAGCCTACGTTTCCACGGCGGCCAATCCGATCACCGATGCCTGCGCACTGAAGGCGATCACGTTGATCAGCAACAACCTGCGCCTGGCCGTCCGCGACGGCAGTGACATGGCCGCGCGGGAAAACATGGCGTACGCGCAGTTCCTCGCCGGCATGGCGTTCAATAACGCATCCCTGGGTTATGTCCACGCCATGGCTCACCAGTTGGGCGGGTTCTACGACTTGCCGCATGGTGTGTGCAACGCGATCCTGCTGCCTCACGTACAAAGCTTCAACGCGCTGGTTTGCGCCGATCGCCTCACCGATGTCGCCCTTGCGATGGGCGCCGATGTTCACGGTTTCACCCCGGAAGCGGGCGCCCAGGCGGCCATCGTGGCGATCCGCAGTCTGTCCAAAGACGTGGAAATTCCCGCCGGTTTGCGTGAGCTCGGCGCCAAGCTCAACGACATCCCGATCCTCGCCACCAATGCCTTGAAAGATGCGTGTGGCCTGACCAACCCTCGCGTAGCGGATCAGCGTCAGATCGAGGAGATTTTCCGCAGCGCCTTTTAGGAAGTTTTACGACCGGGCGCGAGCATCACGCAGAGCATCGCGCCCAACGCCAGCAAGGTACACAGCAGTGAAAGCGGCCATGCTTGCGGGCTCGCGATCAAACTGGCGATCCCGCCGATTACGGCAGCCATCAGTTGATGAATGAAACCGCTCAACGCCATCGCATACGCACCGCCGACCGGCGAACCGTCATTGGCCAGGGACAGGCTGATCGGATAAGTCAAAGACTGGCCGAACACCGCAACGCAATAGGGCAACCAGAACAGCAGCGCCACTGAAGTACCCGCGAAACTCCCCAGCAACATCACCGCGCTGCCGACCAGCACCAGCCCTACGCCCGCCGTCATCAACCCGCGTTGACCGGTGCGAAGTACAAAGCTATTGACCGCCAAAGCCCCCAGAAAATACGCCGCGCTGATCGGCCAGCCCAACAACCCGTATTCCACGGCCGACCAGTTGAACGGTCCTTGCAGAATCAGCGGCGCTGCGGTGTTGAACGCGACAATCACCCCGTACCCAAGGCCGCCGGTGAGGGCCGGTAACAGAAAGGCTCGATGACGCAAAATGCGCCAGTAACTCGGCCAGGCGGATGACGGGGCATTCTCCTCGGCTAGCACCGGGAACGTAACCCGAGCCACGACCAGCCCCATCATCAGACTCACAGCACCCAACAGGTAGAAAATCGCTGGCCAGCCCAGCGCCACCTGGATGATCGACCCCAGGTATTGACCGATTCCCAGCGCCACCACAAAGGAAATCGAAATCCAGGAAAACGCCTTGGCCAACAGGTCGCCGCGGAAACTGTCGCGGATCAGCACCCGGGCCATGACCGAAATGCCGCTGGCGCCAATGCCCTGAACCAGTCGAAACGCCAGGAACGATTCAAGTGTCTGGCTCAGGGGCAAGGCCAGATTGCCCAGCCCGTAGATGCCCAGCGCGGCGAGCAGAACCGGTTTTCGGCCGATGCGCTGGCCCAGGCTGCCCCAGAACAACATCGGCAACGCCATGCCGATCAGATACACCGCCAGCCCCCAGGACACCTGCGAGGCGTCGGCGGACAGATCACGGGCCATGTCCGGCAGCGCCGGCAGGTAAATGCTCATGCCTAATTGGGCGAGAAAAACCGTGCAGCAGGTGACGAGGAGGGTGGTGCTGCTCTTCATTGAATCTTCCCTGATTTCAGTTCAACAGCCGATGTCCCGGCCTTGAGTGCGTAAAAGCTCGGTAATGAGTTCACAAAAGTGGCGGATCAGCGTCGGCTCCATGTCGGCGCGCAGGGTGATTCTGATGGCCGCCTTGCCTTGTGCGACCACCGGAAAAAACACGGCCGAGGTGAAGAAGCCGTGATTGGCCAGTTCCATGGCGATGTTGTTGGCCAACGCTGCTTCGCCACAGTTGACCAGTCGAATGGCCATGTTGCTGTTGTGTTGATCGGTGCGTATGAGGCTGTCGAACAGCCGGATATTAACCTGAAGTTTTTCCTGCAACGCGGCAAATTCCGGTGTGCGATGAAGCAGGATGGACGCTCTGCCCGCGCCAATGGCTGCACTGTTCAGGCTTTGCGACCAATTGCTGGGGCCGCCGTAACGGGCAATGAGCTTCTTCTGCCGTTCATTGCCCAGCATTACCAGACCACCGCTGGCGCCAAACGACTTGGCCAACGAGGCGACGATCAGGCAGTCATCCTCCAGTGCGTGCAACCTGGGGCGCACGAGGCCAGCGCCCATTGTCCCGACGGCGGACAGCGCGTGGGAATCGTCCAGGTAGAGAAACAACCCATAGCGGTCCTTCAGATACAAAAGACTGTCCAGGTCTGCGACCCCGCCCATGCTGTAGGCGCCGTCTGCGACATACGCGACGGTGCGGTGCTGCTGGCACTGCTTCTCGAGAAAATCCATGTCGTTATGAGGGCAGGTCACGACCGTGGTTTCATCGGCGCAGGCGGCTTTGAGGTGATTCATCGAGTAATGCGCCAACCGGTCGAAGACCATCACGGGAGGGCGGTTTTCCGTGAACACGCCGCTGGCCAGCAACGGCAGGATTCCGGCACTCGCCGCACTGCACGACAAGGTGCTCAGGCAACTGGCGCCGAACAACTCGGACAGTTCGGTTTCGTACTGTTCCAGAATTGCCAGCTTGCAGCGGTTCTTTGAGTTGGCGACGCGAAGGGTGCCGGTTTCCCACAGGGTATTCATGGCGCCGTCGAGAATATCGGGATGGTGATCCAGGCCCAGGTACGACGTCGTGCAGAAATGATGAAACGCGCGCCCGTGCTGATCGAGCATTCGGTTGGCACTTTTGATTTCGACGTTAAGCCCCGAAATTTTCCCGGCTTCAGCGCTCTCCCAATCGTGATCGGCCAACGCAATGACTTTGCGGTAGTTGGTGTAGCGGTTTGCCGCGTGTGCTGTCTGGTCCATGTGAAGATGACTTTCCTTGAGTGAAACGATCCATGGGGTTGTTGCAGTTCGTGTGTGTTTCCAGACTTTACAGAGCGGGGCAGAGGCTTTGAATCGGCTGTTTCCGGTATGGCTGAGTGTTACAAGAGATTTATGCGTAGGGCGATGCCTCGTGATGCTGTGGGCTAATTGCTTTGCCGAATCGCGTGGAAACCGGGCTATCCTGCCGACTCAGTCGAACAGAAGTCATCGAGCCCTCCATGCTGCAAAAAAGCCTGATCCGCCGCCTCGACCTGATCACTCTCCAGCTGTTTGTCGCCGTTCATGAGGAGGGCACGCTGACCCGTGCCGCCGCGCGTGAAGCCATCGCCGTGTCGGCGGCCAGCAAGCGGCTGATGGAGTTGGAAGAAGCGCTGGGCATCAGTCTGTTCGTGCGCCAGGCCAAGGGCATGACCCTGACGCCGGCCGGTGAAACCTTGTTGCACCATGCTCGGCAGATGCTGTTCAACGTCGAGAAAATGGGGCTCGAACTGGGCGAACACAGCCACGGTATCCGCGGCTATGTGCGGATGCTCGCCAACCTGTCGGCGATCATTCAGTTTCTGCCCGAAGACCTGCGGGACTTTTCCGAGCGTCATCCTCAGGTCAAGACCGACCTCGAAGAACGCCCCAGCAGCGGGGTGATTCAGGGTGTGCTCGATGGCGTGGCCGACCTTGGGATCTGCTCCAGTGACAGCGACGTCAAGGGTCTGCACAGCGTGCTTTATCGACAGGACAAACTGATGGTGTTGATGCTGCCCGATCATCTGTTGGCGAGTCGTTCCAGCCTGGCCTTCGCCGATACGCTGGGCAGCGATTACGTCGGTCTGCATTCCGCCAGTTCGATCAATATGCGTACCCACGCAGCCGCGCGAGAGGCCGGCAAAGTGCTGCGGCTGCGGATTCATGTACCGGGTTTCGACGCCATGTGCCGGATGGTCCAGGCCAACATGGGCATCGGCATCCTGCCGCAAAAGGCCTATGAACTGTTTGGCCGTGCGTTGGGTTTGCACGCGGTGCCGTTGACGGATGACTGGTCGGATCGCGCGTTGGTACTGGTGGTGCGCGATGAAGCGGCACTGTCGCCGGTGAGCCGGATGTTGTTTGAGCAGTTGCGCGGGCAGGTCTGATCATTCTCGATTGGATGGACTGGCCTCATCGCGAGCAAGCTCGCTCCCACGGTGGATCTTCGGTGTGACATAGATCGAGTGTGGGAGCGGCGGTGCGACGATTCGACTTGCTCGCGAAGGCTGACCTGAGGTCGCAGTAATCTTCCAGACCGTTCGCGTTTCGCGAACGCTCGTTGCCAACTGAAGGTTGGATTCCAGCCCCCGTGGTCCTCTAGCCTTGGCTCATATTCCAAGAACAACATGAGGTACCCCGCGATGACTGCCCCCTTAAGTGCAATCAAAGTGATCGAGATCGGCACGCTGATCGCCGCGCCGTTCGCCGCGCGCATGCTCGCCGAGTTCGGCGCCGAAGTGATCAAGATCGAAGCCATGGGTCAGGGCGACCCGCTGCGCAAATGGCGCAAGCTGCACGAGGGCACGTCGCTGTGGTGGTACCTGCAATCGCGAAACAAGAAGTCCCTGGCACTGAATCTGAAATCCCCCGAAGGCATTGAACTGGTCAAGCAACTGGCGACCAGCGCCGACGTGCTGATCGAAAACCTGCGCCCCGGCGCCCTGGAGAAACTCGGTCTGGGCTGGGACGTGTTACACGCCCTCAATCCTAACCTGACGCTGGTGCGTATTTCCGGTTATGGGCAGACCGGCCCGTACCGCGATCGTCCTGGGTTCGGCGCCATCGGCGAGGCCATGGGCGGGATCCGCTACACCACCGGCACCCCCGGTTCACCACCGGCCCGGGTGGGCGTCAGCCTCGGTGATTCCCTGGCTTCGCTGCACGCGGTGATCGGTGCCTTGATGTCGCTGTTGCGGGTCAAAACCGGGCAGGGCGGGGGGCAAGTCGTCGATGTGTCGCTGGCTGAAAGTGTGTTCAACGTCATGGAAAGCCTGGTGCCGGAATACGACATGCTCGGCCATGTTCGTGAGCGCAGCGGCGGGGCCTTGCCGGGCATCGCGCCGTCCAACACCTATCTGACGGCCGATGGCGCCTACGTGGTGATCGCCGGCAACAGCGACCCGATCTACAAACGCTTGATGGACGTCATCGGTCGCCGTGATCTGGCCGATGCGCCGGAGTTTGCCCATAACGACGGGCGTGCCGCCAAGAGCAACGTGCTCGACGCGGCGATCACTCACTGGACCAGCAGCCTGCCGATCGACGATGTGTTGTTGGCACTGGACGCTGCCGAAGTCCCGGCCGGGCGCATCTATTCAGTCGCCGACATCGTCGCCGATCCGCACTATCAGGCGCGGGACATGTTGCTCAACGCCGACCTGCCCGGCGGCGCCACGGTGAAGATGCCCGGCATTGTGCCGAAAATGTCCGAGACTCCCGGTGGCGTGAACTGGTCCGGACCTACATTGGGCCAGCACACCGACGGCATTCTCGCGGGACTGGGCCTTACCGGTTCGGACATCGAACGGCTGAAAGCTCAAGGGGTGGTGCAATGATCACTGATTTTTCCGAGACCCTGATTGTTCAGGAAGTCTCCCCTCGCGACGGCTTGCAGATCGAGCCGACCTGGGTCGAAACCGTCGACAAGATTGCATTGATCGATCAGCTGTCGCTGGCTGGTTTCAGCCGCATCGAAGCTGGCTCGTTCGTTTCGCCCAAGGCGATTCCGGCGCTGCGCGACGGTGAGCTGGTGTTCAAGGGCATCGCCCGGCAACCGGGGGTGATCTACGTCGCGTTGATCCCCAATCTCAAAGGCGCGCAACGGGCGCTGGCGACGGGGGCCGACGAGTTGAATCTGGTGATGTCCGCCAGTCAGACCCACAACCTGGCCAACATGCGCATGCGTTGCGAAGCCTCATTGGCCGCGTTCGGCGAGATCGTGCAATACGTTCGCGGAACGAAGGTACGACTCAACGCCAGCATCGCCACCACCTTCGGCTGTCCGTTTGAAGGCAAGATCGACGAGGATCGCGTGCTGCAAATCGTCGAGGCTTATCAGGAACTCGGGATCCAGGGCATTACCCTGGCCGACACCACAGGCATGGCTAATCCGCGGCAGGTTGATCGTCTGGTGCGGCGGGTCTTGCAGCGAGTTTCACCCACTGACTTGACCCTGCATTTCCACAACACTCGCGGGCTCGGTCTGTGCAACGTACTGGCCGCCTATGAGGCCGGTGCCCGACGCTTCGACGCGGCACTGGGCGGGCTCGGCGGATGCCCGTTCGCGCCGGGTGCCTCCGGCAATATCTGCACCGAAGACCTGGTTAACCTGTGCGATGAGATCGGCATTCACACCGGCATCGATCTGCCGCTGTTGCTGCAACTGTCGCGAGGATTACCCGCACTGCTGGGCCACGAAGTGCCCGGTCAGTTGGCCAAGGCCGGACGCAATTGCGATCTGCATCCAACCCCGTCCTGACCAAACCGAATCCCCTGTGGGAGCGGGCTTGCTCGCGAAGGCGGCGTGTCAGTCGACATCAATGCTGAATGTCAGACCGCATTCGCGAGCAAGCCCGCTCCCACAGTAAAAGCATTCATACCCGAGCATCTCAACCAGACAACAAAAACAATCGGACACCCACGGGCAGTCCGCCTGGAGAACCATCATGAGCCTTAATGTACTGGAGGCGGGCGCGAGCCCGTCCGTTAGCCACGACGAAGAAAAAGCCCTGGTCAGCAAAGTCGCCTGGCGACTGATGCCGCTGATCATGGTCTGCTACCTGTTCGCGTTTTTCGACCGCATCAACATCAGCTTCGCCAAGTTCCAATTGCAGACAGACCTGAGCCTGAGCGACACCGCTTACGGCCTCGGCGCCGGGCTGTTCGTGGTTGGTTACGTGATCTTCGAAGTGCCGAGCAACATGATGCTCTACAAGGTCGGCGCCCGGCGCTGGATCGCCCGGATCATGATGTCCTGGGGCCTCGCCACCGCGGCCATGGTCTTCGTCAATAGCGAATGGCAGTTCTACGCGCTGCGCTTCGTCATTGGTGCGATGGAAGCAGGTTTCGCCCCAGGCGTGCTGTATTACCTGACGCTGTGGTTCCCGCAGCACTATCGCGGGCGCATCACTTCGATGTTGTTTCTGTCGTCGGCGTTTGCCGGCCTGGTCGGCGCACCGTTCTCCGGGCTGGTGTTGCAGCATCTCGACGGTTTTATGGATATGCGCGGCTGGCACTGGCTGTTTCTGCTGGGCGGCGTGCCTTGCATTGGCCTCGGCTTGCTGGTGCTGACGTTGCTCAAGGACCGCATCGAAGACGCTCACTGGCTGACACCGTCAGAGAAGACGCTGCTGGCCAGCCGTATCGCGCACCATGAACCGCACAAGAGCGGTGGCTCGTTGCTCGCCGCACTGCGGATTCCGGGTTTCCTGACCCTCGGGCTGATCTACTTCCTGATTCAGGTGGCGTCCTACGGCTTGAACTTCTGGGCCCCGCAACTGATTCGCAGCGCCGGAACAGAGAGCCCGGTGATGATCGGTTTGCTGACCGCCATCCCTTACATCTGCGGCGCGATCAGCATGGTGGTGATCGGGCGGTTGTCCGACTCGACTGGCGAGCGGCGCAAGTTTGTCGCAGGTCTGGTTGCGGTGGGCGCGGTAGGGTTCTTCTGTGCGGGGATCTTCGCTAACCACACGACCTTCCTGATTGCCGCGCTGGGCTTGCTCGGTGCCGGGATCATCGCCTCCATCCCGAGCTTCTGGACCCTGCCGCCAAAACTGCTGGCCGGTGCTGGCGCAGGGGCTGCTGGCGGGATCGCGGTGATCAACACCCTCGGCCAGTTCGGCGGCATCGTCAGCCCGGTGATGGTGGGGCGGATCAAAGACCTGACGGGCAGCACCACGCCGGCACTGTATGTCATCGGCGTCGCTGCGCTGATCGCCGTCGCGCTGCTGCTGTGGGGGTTGCCGCAGAAGCTGCGCACGCTCGACAAGTTTTAAAGGTTTCACAGGCTACGCCAGTTTCTGCATCGACCACGCATCCCTGTAGGAACTGGCGCAGCCTGCGATCTTTTGATCTTCAATACGTCGCGATAAAGTCATCTGCCGCGCCACCAACTCCAAGTGATCCAGCGCCACCCAACGCAACGGTGTCCACTTAAACGCGGTATTTCAGGCTTGCGAAATCACCGCTATCCGCTTCACTCAGCGCTTGCTGGATTTCGTCGAACATCAAGGCCTGGCGTGCTGAGTGTCTGTGCGATATGTCTGTTGTATGAAACGCATCGCTGTGTCTTTTGGTTTTAGGCTTTTCCACTGCTTTTACGCTCCAGATACCGTTGGTTCAGAAAATACCCTTGAGGAAATAAAATTGCTAACAGGCCTCAACCACCTGACCCTCGCCGTCACCAACTTGAACCGCAGCGTGGCGTTCTATCACGATCTGCTGCAACTTCAGCTTGAAGCTACGTGGGACACCGGCGCCTATCTCTCGTTGCCGGGCCTTTGGCTGTGCCTTTCCCTCGATCCTCTGCGCAGCCCTGAGCCTGCCGTCGATTACACTCATTTCGCCTTCAACATAAGCGCAACAGACTTTCCGTTCCTCGTCGAACGCCTGCGATCCGCCGACGTCCAGGAATGGCGTGATAACCGGAGCGAAGGCGCATCGTTCTATTTCCTCGATCCGGACGGTCACAAGCTCGAAGCCCATGTCGGTAATCTCGAATCGCGTCTGGCAGCCTGTCGGCAGCGGCCCTATGCGGGAATGAAGTTCTTCGACGATCAGTAAGTCGGGTCCCGGAGACCTGAGATAGACTTGCGTGCATTCACCCCGGCTCAACAGGACTTCCAATGACCCCATCGCTGCTAATGGCTGTTCTCGCCTCGGGCTTTATCTACGGCATCACGCCGGGGCCGGGTGTGTTGGCGGTGTTCGGCATCGGTGCGGCGCGTGGCCGGAGGGCCGGGGCGGGGTTTCTCTGCGGGCATTTGCTGGGGGATGTGGTCTGGTGCAGCACCGCGCTGATCGCGATTGTCGGTGCGCGGGAAATCGGCAGTACCGCGTTCGATGTGCTGGGAGTACTCAGCGGGCTGTACCTGTTTTGGCTCGGTCTGCGTGCGGTTCGCGCTCGTCGCAGCAGTGTCGAAGCCCCTCAAGGCCCGGCGCGGCAGCCGTTCTGGCACGGCATTCTGTTTGGCCTGACCAATCCGAAGGCTTACCCGGTGGCGGTAGCGACTTTTACGGCGCTGCTGTCCAGTCGTGCCGAATTGCTGCACTGGTCGATGCTGCCGTGGCTGATTGTCCTGAGCTTCGTCGGTGGCCTCATGGCCTACGCTATCCTCATTGGCATTGTCGGTGCGCGGCAGGTGCGCATGTTGTACCAGCGCCATGAGCTGTTGATCACCCGGTTGTGTGGGGTGATGTTTATCGGATTCGCCATCAATGCCCTGGCGCATGCATTGCCGGGGCTGGTGACGAACAAGGCGTGAGGCTGATTGCAAGGAGGCGTCAGTTGTACTGATGGGTCAGGGAGGGTTCTTTATTGCTGCATTGGCCGGACACGCTCACCGCACTATGGCAACCAGAAATTCCGCGCCGTTGGCGAGCTTCATCGATCTCTTGCTGGACGCCGTCTGTGCGGTCGACAAACAAGGTCGCTTCGTATTTGTCAGCGCGGCGTGCGAGCGTATTTTCGGTTATACCCCAGAAGAGCTGATCGGCCAGCCGATGATCGACCTGGTGCATCCCGCCGATCGTCAGCGCACCCTCGATGCCGCGCGGGAGATCATGGGTGGCGACCCAAAGCTCAATTTCGAAAACCGCTACCTGCGTAAAGATGGCCGAGTGGCGCACATCCTCTGGTCGGCGCGCTGGTCGGAGGTCGACCAACTGCGCATCGCCGTGGCACGCGACATCACTGAGCGCAAGCAGGCCGAATCCCGACAAGCGGCGTTGTATGCGATTTCCGAAGCGGCCCACGCGGCGGAAGATTTACTGGCGCTGTTCAAACGCATCCATTTGATTATCGGAGAATGGCTGCCGGCGCTGAATTTCTCCGTGGCGCTGTATGACGAACACTGTGCACAGCTGAATTTCCCTTATCACGTGGACGACCTGGAGCTGCAACCTGAGCAGCCCGGAACGATCACCGGACGTCTCTGCGCCGAGGTGATTCGCAGCGGTCAGCCGATTCTGCTGACCCCGGATCAGGACAATTTGCCGGAAGGGTTTGAGGCGCTGGTCGCGGGCCAGCATTCGCCTTGCTGGCTGGGTGTGCCGTTGAGTTCACAAAACGGCACCATCGGTGCGCTGATCGTTAAAAGCGTGCCCGGTGGTGAGCGCTACACCGAACAGGACAAGGAGCTGCTGCAATACGTTTGCGCCCAGGTCGCCACAGCGATTGAGCGCAAGCAATTGCATGCCAGACTGCAGCGCATGGCCCAGTACGACCAACTGACTCAACTGCCCAACCGAGAGTTACTCCGTGACCGGCTTAAAGACTCACTGACGCTGGCGCGGGCGGATTCCGGGCGTATGGCATTGCTGTATGTCGACCTCGACCGTTTCAAAGAAGTCAACGACACCCACGGCCATGCGGTCGGCGACATGCTGCTGCAAGCGGTCGCCAATCGGCTCAAAGGCTGCGTGCGCGAAACTGACACGGTGGCGCGCATTGGCGGTGACGAGTTCGTGGTGTTGTTGCACAGCATCCGCGCCTCGGAAGACGCCGACAGCGTGGCGGGAAAAATCCGACAGGTCCTGGCTCAACCCCTGCGTCTGGACGGCCACAGTCTGATCATCCAGATGAGCATCGGAGTTGCGCGATACCCCGACCATGGCACTGAAGAAAAGCAGTTGTTCCGGCATGCCGATGAGGCCATGTACGCCGCCAAGCGCCAACATCACCAGCGCCTCGGGGCTTGAAAAATCTGCCACCGTTCGTCGCGGCGATTTCAACTTTTCTAAACCTTTGCGGCGATCGAAATTCTGATTCTATGCGGGCTCCTGCTCGCCGCGATCATCACCAAGAGGTAGAGAATCATGCCTAATTCAAGAAACTCGAACTCGGGAAATTTCGCCAACGATCGAACGAAGGCGTCTGAAACCGGTCGCAAAGGTGGGAAAACTACCACCACGACTGTCGATAAAGACCCTGTGAAACCCGACATGGGCCGCAAAGGTGGTCAGAAATCGAAATAGCGGTGAAGGTAGTTTTGATTGAGAGGCGGGAGCGTAAGCTCCCGTTTGAATTTTTTACGAGGAGGGCGCGACCATGAGCTGGATGGCCACCCGATTACGCAATGCCAGTTTTGCTATGTTACTGGGCCTGTGTGCCAGCAGTGCCTTTGCCCAGTCCCCCGCCGAATTCATCAACGAGGCATCGGCCAAAGGCATGGCCGATATCGAAGCCAGCCGCCTGGCGCATCAGAAAACCGAATCCAAAGAGGTCAAGGACTACACCATCGTCGTTATCAACGACCGCACCACCGCCAACCAGCATCTGGCGAAAATCGCCAAGCAACTGGATTTACCGGTGGCCCCGCGCGAAGAGGTCGTTGATAAAGCCAAAGCCTTGATGCCGGACGTGAAGGACGGCGCGAGCTTCGACCAGGCCTACGCGGCCAGCCAGGTGAAAACCACCCAGGAAGCCATTGAACAGCTTCAACAGGAAGCGCAGACCACCGACGTGCCTGAAATCAAAGCCTTCGCCGAAGAAATGTTGCCAAAACTGCAGAACCATCTGCAAATGGCCAAGGCGCTGCAAGCCAGTCGATAGCTGTCAGGTTGCGCGGGTGACCTCGGGCCGCCCGCGATCCTCCAATCAGCTTTCATTCAAATCCTGCTTACCTTTTTCCTGGACGACGGTGCCGTCCAGGGAAATCGTTTCGCCCTCGCCAAGTTTCCGATACTGCTTTCTCAGCGCTTCCAGCTGCTTTAGGTCCAATGCCTCAAGCCCCAGCATCGCGTTCTGCGCCTCCTTCGTCACCCGCAGCAACTCATCGACTTTCAAGTGCAAAATGTCCGTGTCGCGGTTCTGGGTGTTCTGGATCAGGAACACCATCAGGAAGGTGATGATGGTGGTCGACGTATTGATGATCAGTTGCCAGGTGTCGTTGAAGTGAAAAATCGGCCCACTCAGACCCCACAGAAAAATCAGAATGATCGCCCCCATGAACGTCTTGGGGCTGCCCGCCCACAGGGCAAGTTTCTGAGCGACTTTTGCGAATTTCATTGCCGTGTTCCTTATAGGGATGCGCCTGATTTTCAGACAGCGACGGCATGTTGGAAATTCTAATTACATTTCCATATTCAATAAAAAAACCAACCCATGAGGCGCCCATGAGGCCGGTTTTTTGGATTTCTGTTCACTCCGCCAACTTCACGTCCACCGACCAACTGAAGTACCCCAATGCCTCGCAACTTTTATTGATCAACATGAATTTCAGTTCGCACGACGCCACCCCAGCCGCCAATTGCGTGCAGTGCCAATAATGATCATCGGCCGTATGGCTGCCCGGTTGGGTTGGGTTTTCGGGATCGGGTGCGGGGACTGTCAGGTCTGTGTGGACCACCAATTCAGGCGGTGAAAGGACCCCGGCATTACCTACATGTATCTCGTAGAACACCACGCTGTGTTCGGCGAGCAAGCTGACGGTCCTGCCACGGATTTGGAAGTTTTTTCCGTTATTGGCGGTAAGCGTCATTAAGCTGTCATTAATTGTACTTTGTGTTGGTTTTGTGCCGCTGATGGCAAAGATGAAGCCTTCTTCAATCTCGGTCGGGTTTTGCGGCTCAAGACTGGGTTGTGGATAACGTGAAAGCAGTGATTCGGCATCGACGATCAGCAGCACATTATTGGCTGGCGCGATACTCGCCGAGGGGGAGGCAATCGGTTCGGAAGTCATCATGGATTCCTTTCATGATGTTGATTCAAGACGGCAGCCGCATCGGTTCAAGCAAGGCATCCCGTCCCGGCCGAAGCGGCAACGAACTCGGTAGACCCCTCGTCGCCAAGGGGCCTGGTCATCGTCAGTTACGGATGGTAATGAACGGATCCCACGAGCAGCAGCCTACGATCTTGCAGTCGCGATCAACGATCAGGAAATGGAAGTGGTAGGTCACGCTACCGCACGAAAGTGTTTCCGAAGACCAGTAATGGTTATCAACTTTCTGGCAGCTTGGAACCGACGGGTTGCTGGTGTTGGGAACGGCAACGCACGCTGTAGCCTTGCGGGGCGTGGGTGTGGAGATCAACTCGTTGCCGACGTTGCCAACAAACTTGTAGAAAATCACTGCAGTCTCGAAACTCTGCGACAGACTGGTTTCACGCCAGCGAATCAAGTCGCCTACCTGGGCTTTTAAGTTAAGTTCGCCACCGGCCTGGCCGCTGACCACGTTGTTCTGATTGGTCACCATGTACACATGATTGACGTCGATTAACGTCGGCGAGGCAGGGTTTTTGCTGATGTTCGGGTAGTTTTTCAGAATGGTTTCAGTGTCGATTGAAACAAGTACATCCGTGACTCGAGACATAGTAAAGCTCCTTGTTCATAGTGAATGCTTGGCATCTTCCAGGCACAACAACGCTTGCTTGCCTTACGGCCGTTGCGAACACACTACGGGCGGAACCCACCTGTCACGGGTATGAGCTGGCCTTGCTCCTTGCGTGCAAACTAACGGGTTCGGGTTCCTTCCGACGGGCCGCGATAGGACTATAGGTGTGAATTTTAGGCTGTCAAAATTGCTTGGCTTCTAGTTCGACGAACGGTCGATTTGGTTATGACTTCAGAAGATTTTGCGATAAAAATGCTCATTCAAATCCTCTTTGTGCGTTTGGTCCCGTGGGTATCGCAACGAGGGGTTGGGTTACCTGACACCTTTCGCCATAGGTCGGATAGGGCAGAGCGCACCGGTCGATGTATCGTAGCGAACCGGTTTTCCGCCTCTTGCTACAACAACGCACCGACAGGAGAACGCAATGAGTTGGTCCGCCAAACAATACGTCGCCTTTGAAGATGAACGCACACGCCCCGCGCGTGACCTGCTGGCCGCGATCCCTGCTGTGGACGCGCGCTCGGCAATCGACATCGGTTGCGGCCCCGGTAATTCGACCGAGTTGTTGGTTGAGCGCTTCGCCAATGCCACGGTACGTGGCTTGGACAGTTCGACCGATATGATCGACGCCGCCCGCAAGCGCTTGCCGCAGGTGCAATTCGATACGGCTGATATTGATACCTGGAACGAAAACGGCCCGTTTGACGTGATTTTCGCTAACGCGGTGTTGCAGTGGGTTCCCGACCACGCGAAGTTGCTACCTGCACTGGCGAGCAAGCTGGCCCCGGGTGGCAGCC
Organism: Pseudomonas sp. F01002; assembly: GCF_004402115.1. NCBI lineage: Bacteria > Pseudomonadati > Pseudomonadota > Gammaproteobacteria > Pseudomonadales > Pseudomonadaceae > Pseudomonas > Pseudomonas sp. F01002. The sequence goes on from NZ_SOPU01000011.1 coordinate 238,706, forward strand.
TGGCGATCCAGATGCCGGACAATCTCAACGAACCTTCGCATCGCTTGATGCGCGAAGTTGCAGCCGATGGCCCATGGGTTGGGAAACTGGCGGGCGCCGCCGGGCAGCGGACAGAGATGGCAGACGCCAGTGGTTATTACTCGATGCTGCGAGCCCACTGTTCCCGTGTCGATGTGTGGCGCACGACTTACCATCATCCACTGGCTGGCGGCGCGTCTGGTGTGGTCGAGTGGTTCAAGGGCAGCGGTTTGCGGCCGTTTCTCGATCCGCTGGATGCGGCGGAGCGGGCGCAGTATCTCAAGCAGTATCAAGCGGCAATCGAACTGGCCTATCCGCCGTTGGCCGATGGTTCAGTGCTGCTGCCGTTCCCACGGTTGTTTATCGTTGCGACGCGCTGATGCGTTAATGAAAAAGGGACAGATCCCGCTCTTTTCGTCTGTCCCTTTCGCGTACCAATGGCCGAGAATTCCGTCGTAGCTAGGCGTCAATCAGCTGATCAATCAAAACCGCGTTGCTATAGATCAAGCTTCCATCACTCGCGCGATGCCCGACCAGATGGAACTGACCACGTTCGTTGTGTATATAGACGCGCATCTGGCAGTCGGACAAGGGGGCGTATCCCTCCGGCAATTGCAACTCCAGTGTGTCCATGTCGACATCCACCATGGCTTCACGCTCATGGGTCTTCTGCAGGCGTTCTTCTGCTTGCTCCAGACCCAGATGGAGGGGGCCATCGACGTAAAAATGGATTTCACCCATCGGGGTCGACTTTTGTTCTCCGTTGACTTTGCACCAGCCTTCGATCGTCAAGGCACTCATGACGAAATCTCCGTTGTGGACGGCTGGACGCTATCGCCCTTGGCCGTCTTGTCTGACCGCTATGCATAGGCGAGGATCTTTGCGCTTTTAGCCGATCTTTGCCTTCCGTAATCAGACCTAATTATAGCTGGCAACCGGACCTCGCTTGCTCGACGTGTCGTCCAGACGAGATGTGTTGCTGAATAGTTACAGCTATATATAGCGAATAGGTTTCAAGTAATGAAGTTGGTGCTGAGGTTGGAATATCCAGGCAACACGGCTTTTCAGGAAAAGCGCTTGTTCCGGCCATGAACTATACTTCCTGCGGACTTTGCCACGAAGATAGGTGGTATTTGTCTAGCCTGTTTTGGCGTCAGATTAGTATTGATTTGACGATGTTGTTCTGTGGCGATGCTTATGCATACCGATGAGTAACAGGAATAGGATGAAAGCAAAATGGCAATGGCAATTATTCTTGTACTAATCGTTATTGCATCTGTGCTGTTCCATATACTTGCGCCTTGGCATGCGACACCGGCAGCTTCCAACTGGGGGTCAATAGACACCACCCTGTTCATCACCCTGATCATTAGCGGAATATTTTTCATCGCCGTCACCCTATTCATGGCGGTGGCCGTGATACGTTTCCGTCACAAGGAAGGTGCCAGGGCGGCCTACCAGCCAGAAAATAAAAAGTTGGAAACATGGTTAATTATCGTGACCTCGGTAGGTATTGCCGCGATGTTGGCGCCAGGTCTGGTTGTTTACAGTGACTTTGTCCGGGTGCCGAATAATGCTTATGAACTTGAAGTGGTCGCCCAGCAGTGGCAGTGGGCCTTTCGTTTTCCCGGCCAGGACGGGAAACTGGGCAAGTCGGATATTAAGTTTGTTGATTCCGTCAATCCCTTTGGCCTTGACCCCAAGGATCCTGTTGGGCAAGACGATGTACTTATAATAAACAATGAAGTTCGCCTTCCGCTCGATAAGCCGGTAAAAGTTTTACTGCGCTCTAAAGATGTGCTGCACGATTTCTATGTACCACAAATGCGCAGCAAGATGGACATGGTGCCAGGGATGGTGTCGTACTTTTGGTTTACACCGACTAAAACCGGAAAGTATGAAGTCCTTTGCGCTGAATATTGTGGCGTAGGTCATTACAACATGCGCGGTCATATGATCGTGGAGGAACAGGACGCCTTCGATCAATGGCTGAACAGCCAACCGACTTTTGCGCAGACATTAACGACAGCTGCCAAGCCCAGTCGGGACAGCGTGCTGGAAAAAGGTCGGCTGTTGGTCGAAAAATACGGCTGCGGTGCCTGCCATAGCCAGGATGGCAGTGCCAGTCTCGGCCCGGGATGGAAGGGTCTGTACGGCCGCACTGAACAGTTTGCCGATGGCACCAGTGTGCTGGTCGATGACGCCTACCTGAAAGAGTCGATCCTCGATCCGAAGGCCCGACTGGTACAGGGCTACCCGCCGGTCATGGTGGCCTATACTATCAATGACGATGAACTGGGTGCTCTCGTCGCCCTGATCAAATCACTCGGTGCCGGGCAGCAAGACGACGAACCTACTCCCGGCGAAGCGTCGAGCCCAGGTGACGACTTGGCGGCACAGGGACAGAGGTTGGCTCAGTCGCTCGGCTGTCTGGCCTGCCACAGTGTCGATGGCAGCAAGGGCGTCGGCCCCAGCTGGCAGGGCCTGTATGGCGAGACCGTAACCCTTGCCGACGGTTCGACGATAAAGGCCGATGAGGGCTATATAAAAGATTCGGTTGTTAATCCCGGTGCCAAAATCGTCAAGGGCTACGCAGCCGTCATGCCGGCCTTTACCCCGAGTGATCAGGAGTTGAACGCACTGATCGCTTTTATCAAATCCAAAGCGAATGCTGACGCTGACACGAGCAAGGCTGAGCCAGGGAAATAGCCGTAAAGCAGCCAGAAATACACTGAAACTTCGGCAGGAGGATGACGTGATGGCCTATGCGGAGCAAGCCGAAACAGAAGCACTGCACGAGCCCAGAAGTTTCCTGACCAAATATATCTGGAGTCAGGACCACAAGGTCATAGCCATTCAATATTCCTTGACGGCTCTGTTCGTGGGGCTTATCGCCATCGTGTTGTCTGACTTGATGCGCATACAGATAGGCTTCCCCGGTAGTTTGGCGTTCATGGACGCCAGTACTTACTATCAGGCGATGACCATGCACGGCATGATCATGGTCATTTATTTGCTGACGGCCTTGTTTCTGGGGGGCTTCGGTAATTATCTGATCCCGCTGATGGTAGGCGCCCGCGACATGGTCTTCCCCTACGTCAACATGCTGAGTTACTGGTTCTACCTGCTGGCGGTACTCGTGCTGCTCTCCAGTTTCTTTGTCCCTGGCGGCCCCACCGGTGCGGGCTGGACGCTCTATCCGCCACAGTCCATTTCTCAGGGGACACCGGGGGTCGAGTGGGGCATCATCCTGATGCTCGTCTCACTGGCGATTTTTATTGTCGCAGCCACCATGGGCGGGTTGAACTACGTCACCACGGTGTTGCAGGCGCGCACGCACGGGATGACATTGTTTCGCATGCCGCTCTCCGTATGGGGAATCTTCATGGCCTCGATCATGGCCTTGCTGGCGTTCCCGGCGTTGTTCGTCAGTGCGGTCATGATGCTGTTTGACAAGCTGTTGGGCACCAGCTTCTTTATGCCGGCGATGATCTCGCTGGGGCAGCAGCTCGATCACCAGGGTGGCAGCCCGATCTTATTCCAGCACCTGTTCTGGTTCTTCGGCCACCCGGAGGTCTACATCGTTGCTCTCCCGGCGTTTGGTCTGGTCTCCGATTTGATCAGCACGCATGCGCGTAAAAATATCTTCGGCTACCGAATGATGGTGTGGGCCATTATTGCGATTGGCGTACTCAGCTTTGTGGTCTGGGCGCACCATATGTATGTCAGCGGAATGAACCCGTACTTTGGCTTTTTCTTCGCCGTCACCACCTTGGTCATCGCGGTGCCGACCGCACTGAAAGTCTACAACTGGGTGCTGACCCTGTGGCGCGGCGACATCCATCTGACCGTGCCGATGCTGTTTGCCCTGGCCTTTATCGTCACCTTCCTGGTCGGCGGTCTGACCGGGTTGTTTCTGGGCAATGTGATCGTGGATATTCCGCTCTCGGACACCTATTTCGTTGTGGCTCATTTTCATATGGTGATGGGTGTCGCACCGGTACTGGTGGTGTTCGGCGGCATTTATCATTGGTTCCCGAAAGTCACCGGGCGTATGTTGAACGACACCCTGGGCAAGCTGCATTTCTGGATTACCTTTCTGGGCACCTACGCCATCTTCTTCCCCATGCACTACCTGGGTTTCCAGGGCATGCCACGTCGCTACTACGCCTATGAAAACTACGCGTTCATCCCGCAGTCGGCGCAAGAGTTGAATGCCTTCATTACGGTGATCGCATTGACCGTCGGCGTTTCCCAGTTGCTGTTCCTGTTTAACCTGGCCTGGAGTGTGTTTAAGGGCAGGCCCGCAGGCAGTAATCCCTGGGGCGCGGCCAGTCTGGAATGGCAAACGCCGAACACCCCGCCGATACACGGTAACTGGGGAGCGAAGCTGCCGGTCGTGCATCGCTGGGCCTATGACTACAGTGTGCCGGGGATAGAACAGGATTTCGTTCCGCAAACAATCTCCGCCGAGGAGCTGGAGCACATGCGGCAACTGAGTGCCGGAACCAAGATAGCGGACGTTAAAACATGAGCAGGTTGCTATTGAGAAACGCCGACGGCGCTGACCCCGGCGGCAGCTGGAATCGCGATCCGGAGGGTATTCAGGCCGGTGAGGGTGCCGATCGAAACCAAACCGCAAGAATAGGCCTGCGCTTATTTCTGGTCGTGGTGAGTTCGTTATTCTTTCTCTTCCTGCTCGCCTTTATCGCCCGCTCACAAATGGCCGACTGGCTACCCCTGACAGACCCCTTGGCCCCGTTAGCCAATCCATGGCCGCTGTGGGTGAATTCGGCTTTTCTGGTATTCAGTTGCATCGCACTGCAGTGGTCGCGCATGGCCGCGCGACAGGCTCGACTGGACGCAACGGTCATTGGCTTTGTATTGGGGGGGGTATTTGCAATTGCCTTTCTGGTGGGACAATTCTGGGTCTGGCAGCAGTTTGTCGCCTGGGGCTACTTTGTCGCCAGCAATCCGGCCAACAGCTTCTTCTACCTGTTGACCGGTGTGCATGGGCTCCACCTGCTGGGCGGGTTGATCGCCTGGGGCAGAACCGTCGCCAAATTCCTGCGTCATGTGCCGTTGCCGCAACTCAGCGCCAGCGTAGAACTCTGTACCATCTATTGGCATTACTTACTGGGTCTTTGGTTCGTGCTATTCGCTCTGCTGACCAGCACGCCGCAAACCTATGAAGCCATCGCCAGATTCTGCGGCCTGAGGTGAAAAGCCATGGCATCGCATTCACCCGTCCCAGGCGAGTCCAGTTCATCCAATCCACCCAGCTTGCCGCCTGCAGCAGGATGGCAGGGCATCGCCAGCGACTGGTCCTCGGATAAGGAGGCTTTCAAGCAGGTCCCCTGGGGCAAGGCGATGATGTGGATATTCCTGCTCAGCGATACCTTTATATTCACCTGTTTTTTAACCGGCTACATGTCGGTACGCATGACCATCACTACCGCCTGGCCGAACCCCAGTGAAGTGTTCGCATTGACGATCGGCGGTAGAGAAATCCCGCTTATTCTGATCGCCATCATGACCTTTGTGCTGATCAGCAGCAGTGGCACCATGGCCATGGCAGTCAATTTCGCCTATCGCCGTGATCGTGCGAAAACCACTGCCCTGATGCTGGCGACCGCTGCCTTGGGTGTGACCTTCGTCGGCATGCAGGCATTCGAATGGAGCAAGCTCATCGCAGAAGGGGTGCGTCCTTGGGGGAACCCTATGGGGGCGGCGCAGTTTGGTGCGAGCTTTTTCATGATTACCGGTTTCCACGGACTGCATGTGTCAATCGGCGCCATTTACCTCAGCATTGTGGCGATGAAAGTAATGCGGGGAGATTATGAGCGCTCCGGGAACTATCAGAACGTCGAGATAGCCGGGCTTTACTGGCACTTCGTGGATTTGGTGTGGGTGTTTATTTTTGCTTTCTTCTATTTATGGTAGAGGAGCACGGGTGATGGCACATGCTCAGGGTCAGCAACATCCGATCAGCTTGTACCTTAAAATCTGGGGGCTGTTGTTCGTCCTCAGTACGATGTCGTATCTGGTCGACTACTTTCACTTCCATGGTTACCTTCGTTGGGCCCTGATTATTACTTTCATGTTGTTGAAGGCAGGTTTAATTGTCTCCATCTTCATGCATATGGCCTGGGAGCGGTTGGCCATGGTCTACGCCATATTGGTACCACCTTTGTGTTTGCTGGTACTCGTCGGACTGATGGCCACCGAAGCGGACTATGTTTTCCTCAGTCGGGTCATTTCCTTCGGCCAATAAGCAGCTTCCGGATGGCCTTCAGTCTCCAGGGGCTAACCTGATATCACTCGCTTGAACTGATGCCATTTGTGCTGCCAGGCGACTGTCCAGTGGGGGGCTGCCGTTCCCGTACCGGCGATCTCCAGCATTGGATGATGTTCGATAACCCCGTCCAATACCGACTCCTGATTCGGCTCGACATCTACGAAGAAAATATGTTTTCCCTCTGCTACCACCTGTTTAAAACTGCGGAAGTGAGTGTTTGGCACCTGGATACCAAAAAAACCGCCTTCCCAGATGCAGAAGCCACATACAACAATGGCAAGAAAGATGAAAGGCATCCAGCCTGCGGCGGATTCGGTCCAGCCCAGCCAATAGGCGCCGCCAAGAACCAGCGCCGCGAGTGGCACACCGATCACTGCACCAATTTCGCCAGAGTGGACAACATCCTGTTCCATTAACGAGTTAACTTCGTGAAGGTGATGTTGTTCAACATCGGCAACGTGCTCACTGAGCACATGAATTTGTTCGGAATTGATGCCGCTGGCTTCCAGCTCATTTTCAACGGCTTCAAGATCGTCGAGATTGTTGCTGATGTAATAGTGTCGATTCATGCCAAACCTCCCATCTCGTGCTTGCCGTAGACCTCCTTTGTCTTGCAGCTGCCAGTCGAGATTTACAGTCGGTATCAGTACCCGTGGGCACGTTGCGCGCTTCATTCAAACCATAAAAAAGTATAGCACTGCATATCATTCCGGCATGGGGACGGAAGCATGCCGTCTGATCTCCCGGCAGGTTCCCCGGCACCCCAAATCCTGGACACAAAAAAACCGGTCACAACGGACCGGTTTTTGTGTTCCTGCGTCTCCCGTCAAAACCCGCCTGACGTGAGATCAAATTCGATTGGAGCGGGTGAAGGGAATCGAACCCTCGTTATCAGCTTGGGAAGCTGGAGTAATGCCATTATACGACACCCGCTCAGAGCGGCTGACTTTGTACCAGATGTGGGCGTGGAAATGAAGTTTTTCTTTGCGTGGGACGGCTTTAGCGCAGGTGAAACAAGACACAGAGCGGGTGGCGGTCTATCGCGGGCAAGCCTTGCTCCTACAGGAATGCATTCAACACTGTAGGGCGGGGCCTGCTCGCGATGACGCTGTTTCAGATGGCCAATGCATGTTGGTCCTGGACGTAGTGATAACGCGGTCGACTTTCGTGTTGCGAAGGTTTCAGAAAGCCCAGCAATGCGTTGCGGCTATCTCGGCAAGCAGCTTTGTGTTCCATGTCGAGAAAGTGGCCGGTGGCCTGCAGGGTGGTGAAAGTAGCGTGTTGCACATGGTTGGCGAACAGTTGAGCGCCGTCGGCAGCGGTGTACTCGTCCCATTCGCCGTTCATGAACAGCACCGGCACGTTGATTTTCTCCGCGGCTTTGAAGAAGCACTGGCGATCACTGTGCAGCAGATCGCTGATGTGGAAGTGCATCTGTCCGTACTCATGCTCGGCCAGGGAACTGACGTGCCGATAATTGAAGCGCTTGAACAGTGTCGGCAGGTGTTTGCCGATCGTGCTGTTCACCAGGTTGCCGACCCGGTCACCGTCCCGGCTGCCGAGGTAATCGATGCCGCGCTCGAGGTAGTCGAGCATGTGCGCGTTGATCTCCGGAGAGAACGAGCTGATCACGGCTTTCTCGATGCGTCGTGGCTGGTGGGCCAGGGCGACCAGGGTCGCGGCGCCACCCCAGGAAAACGACAGCACGTGTTCGGCGGCGAAGTGGTCGATCAGCTCCAGGAGGATCTGCCCTTCGATTTCCTTGGTCAGCAATTTCTCGTGCAGGTTGTGGGCTTTCGACTTGCCCGCGTAGGGCTGGTCGTAGCAAACCACATTGAACTGCGGGTGAAGGTTTTTCACGGTTTGTGCAAACGACGCAGTCGTGGCCATCGAGCCGTTGACCAGAATAATGGTCTTCTCTGCGGCGTCTGCGCGATAGAACTCCGTGTAAACCCGATACTGACCCTGTATATCCAGCACAGCGATTTCTGGCCTCATGTCATAAGACTCCTGGCAAGCGGGTATGCGTGCAAATCAGATTGCACGAGCTTTGTGACAGGTAGGCATACGCCTGGAATTTGAGAGGCCCATGTCGATCCATTGCAGTCCGGTCGACGGGTATTGTTATTGGCGGGCAGTCTGCCGGGGGAAGGCGGAACCTGAGGGTTCTCTACCGGCAAAAAGTTTCTTAGAAGTATATTGTGACTCGTCGGTCACATTTCGGCCGACGTCCTGATTCAAGCAGGGGTCACGTCATCGCGCAAGTATCTTTGGCAAATTGTTCGACAACTTCTGCTGAGCGGTCGCCTGCTTAGATCAATTGAATCTCTTCGGTGCGTAATGCGCGGTACTCGCCCGGTTTCAGGGCACTGTCGAGCACCAGCGGGCCCATGCTTTCACGGTGCAGGCGCAGCACCTTGTTGTCGAAATGGCCGAACATCCGCTTCACCTGGTGATAACGGCCCTCGACGATGCTCAGTCGTGCGGAGTTTGGCCCGAGTACGGCCAGCTCGGCGGGTTGGGTGGTGAGGTCTTCGAAGGCGAAGTACAGGCCTTCGGTGAATTTCAAAGCGTATTCCGGGCCAATCTCTTGCTCGGTCTCTACGTAGTAGACCTTGGGCAGTTTGGTTTGCGGCTGGGTCAGGCGTCGCGACCAGCCGCCATCATTGGTGATCAGCATCAGGCCGGTGGTGTTGAAATCCAGCCGGCCGGCGATGTGCAGGTCCTCCTTGTCCGGCTCATGTATCAGATCGAGCACGGTCGGGTGTTGCGGATCGCGGGTGGCACTGACGCAGCCAGAAGGTTTGTGCAGCATGAAGTAGCGTGCAGGCTTGCCGACTTGCAGCAGCTCATCGTCGACTTCCACGCGGCTGAATTCCAGTACGTCGGCGTGAGGGTCGCTGACGACTTTTCCGTCGATCCTGACGCGCTTTCCCACCAGCAACAGACGCACCTGCTTACGGTTGAAGCGCGGCAGGTTGCTGAGGAAACGGTCAATGCGCATGACGAGGGATCGGTAGGAAAGGGGCGCGTATCTTACGTGATCGGTTGTGCGGTTGCTTACAGCTGCGCCTCGACTTGCGCGCAGCGTGGGCACAAACAGGATTTGTCGCGCAGTTCGGGCGGCAGTGCTTCGAGCACTGCCGGGTCGATGCTGACGCCGTAGCACCAGCAGGCCCGATCGGCGGTTCGCGGGTCGGCCAGAGTGCAGTCGTTGGAGGCGCCGCAGGCCGGGCAGAAATCTGGCTTATTCATTTAGGGTTATGCATAACTGGAGTGAGGCATTTCCACGCAGGTGCGGTTACGGCCGGCTTGCTTGGCCCGGTACATCGCATGATCCGCTCTCGAGAGCAGCGTGTGCAAGGTGTCATCGGTCTGCAGGGTGGTCAGGCCGATGCTCACGGTCAGCTGCAAGGCCTTATCGTTGTAGGCATAACGCTGTTGCTCGACATGCTGACGAATTTTCTCGGCGACCATCAGACCGGTCTCACCATCAGTGTCCTTGAGCAGCACGATAAATTCCTCCCCGCCCCAACGGCAGACGATGTCGGAGTGCCGCAGGCAACTCTCCAGATCCCGTGCAAAGCCGATCAGCACCTGATCGCCGGCAAGGTGACCGTAGGTGTCGTTCAAAACCTTGAAATGGTCCAGATCCAGCAGCAACGCGGTCAGCGGTTTGGGCTCGCGCTGGGCTTCGTGCATGGCTTGCGCCGCCAACAGGTCGAAACCGCGGCGGTTCGGCAACTCGGTCAGGGTGTCGAGGATCGCCTGGGCCTGGATCTTGCCTTGGTAGCGCTTGATCACCCGGTTGAGCAGGGCCAGCACAATCAGCGTTACGATCAGGCAGATCAAGAGGTTGAGGTACAGCGACTGGCGGATTTCACTGAGGGCACCGTCTTCGCGTTTGTCGACGAACAAGTACCAGTTCAGCTCCGGAATGAAACGCACATTGAGGAAATGTCCCTGGCCCCGGACGGAATATTCGTAGCTACCGCTGTGAGGTTTTGGCAGTTGGCTGACCAGGTCCTTCATGCTGTCGAGCTCGCCGAGGGTCCGCCCGATCCGCGCGCCTTCCGGGCCACCCTCGGCGCCCGTAAGCGCCAGGCGCCCGAAGTTGTCGACGAAAAACACGCTGCGTTGATAACGCTGCTGGTACTTGTCGATCAGCTTGATCACCGCATCGACTGTCAGACCGACGCCAGCCGCGCCGATGAAACGGTTGTTGTAGTCGTAGACCTTGTAGTTGATGAAGAAGGTCAGGTTGTCCTTGTTGGCAAGGTCCGGGTCGACATTGATTTCGTAGGGATCGGCCATGTCTCGTACGCGGAAATACCATGCATCGCGGGGTTCAGTGGCTTTGACCTGTTTGAGTACGCCCTTGGCGTGGTAGTAGGTGAGGCTGGTGTTGGAGACGAAAAATGCGGTGTAGGCCCCGTAGTGGGTCATGACCTCGTTGAGGTAGCGGGTCATTTTCTCGGGGTCGTTTTCGCCGTTTACCACCCAGTCACGCATGAAGGTGTCGCGGGACATCATCGAGGAAATCAGGATCGGTCTGACGAGGTCTTTCTGGATTTCCGAGTAGACCGTGTCCGACGTCAACGGCAGTTCGGTGTTGATGATGTTGTCGCGGATCGACGCTCGCGAGGCGTAGTAACTGAGGAAGGACGTGGCGAGAAAACCTGCGCCCAGCAACGCGATCAGCGTGAGGACCAACGAACGTTGCGAATACAGCGGCGAGCGAAGCGGCATGACGATTCCGTTGGCAGTGATCCGATGGCAGGCATTCTAATGGCACCGCCGGGAAATAACTGCTCTATGTGCAGCGCGAATGATTGTTCACACACGCCATGCAAGATGCACCCGGACCCTGTGGGAGCAAGCTCGCTCCCACAGGTTCCTGCGTGCTGTCAGACAAGACTTTTCAGATATGCACGCCACCCACCCAAGTGACTGATATCCACCGCTCCCTCCAACCCATACGCCTCACAAATAAACCCGCTCTCCCAACGCCCATCCGCCAATTGAACCTTGCCCAACCCTAGCGGTGCCGGTATTCCGGTCAAAAACGAGCCCAACTCACGGCTCGGCAATTCCCAAACCTCCACCGCAATCGCCACCCCCCCGTCCTTCACGCGAACCATCCCGGGACGAAACGGCGGGCCGCCGGCCAAGGCATAAAGTTGATAGTCCGGCGAGCTGAACGTCGTCTCGACCAGTCGAGCCCCGCGCTGCTTGAGCTGCCAATTCAGCGCCAGCCCATCCAGATGCGCACCACACACCACCAACCGCGCCCGGTCATTGCGTGCGGCAGCCGACGGAAGCGGTGTCGCCAAACCTTGCTGACGCTGCAAGGCATCCGCCACACCCAATAAATACTGATCAGTAAACGCCCGTCCGAACAACGTCACGCCCCAAGGCAAACCATTGCCCATGAAACCGCTGGGCACGGCGACGGCGGCGTAATCGAGCAGGTTCATGAAGTTGGTGTAGTAGCCCAGTTCCGAATTGCGCAGCACCGGTTCGGCATCCAGTTCCGCCCGCGTGACGGGGCGGCCGATGGTGGGTGTGAGCACGCAGTCGAGGCCTTCCAGCGCCTGGTCGCACAGGGCTTTCAGCGGTTGCAGCCGGTACTGGGCGCGGAAGGTTTGCACACCGTTCACCGCTGGAGCCTTGGCCAGCACCGCGCGAATCACCGGCAGCACAGCTTCTGGATTTTTCTCCATCAACTCACCGGCCACGCTGTAGCGCTCAGCCACCCACTGCCCTTCATAGAGCAACCGCGCCGCTTCGAGAAATGGCGACAAATCCAGTTCCACGGCTTCACCGCCCAAAGCCTTGAGCTGATCGATGGCATCACCAAACAACAACGGGCCTTCAGGGCAGCCGAAGAACTTCAGATCCTGAGCACGCGGCACGCCGAAGCGGAAGGGGTGTGGTGCACCAAACGCCGAGCCGTCATTCCACAGCGGATTACTGCGGCTGTATTCATCGCGGGGATCAAGGTGCGCAGTGAGCGCGAGCAACTGACTGGCTTCCCGAGCAGTCGCGGTAAACGTGGTCACGCAATCGAGGGTGCGGCAGGCCGGAACCACACCCGCTGTAGAGATCAATCCTTTAGTGGCTTTCAACCCCACCAGATTGTTCAGCGCCGCCGGCACACGCCCGGAACCTGCCGTGTCCGTACCCAAGGAAAAACTCGCCACGCCGAGCGCCACCGCCAGCGACGACCCGGCGCTGGAACCGCCCGATGGATATTCCGGCAACACGCTGTTCGGGCACGCGCCATACGGTGAGCGATTGCCGTTAAGCCCGGTGGCGAATTGATCAAGATTGGTCTTGCCCAACGGAATCGCACCCAGCGCCAGCAATTGCTCGACGATGGTCGCCGAACGTTCCGGCACGTAGGCAAACGCCGGGCACGCCGCGGTCGTCGGAATGCCCGCCAGGTCGATGTTGTCCTTGATCGCGAACGGCACGCCGAACAGCGGCAAGCTGTCGGGGTCGCGACCGTCGAGCGCGGCAAGGTACGGTTCCAGTTCTTCAACACTGAACAAGTGGATGAACAGGTGATAATCCGGGTTCAGCGCAGCGGCTTTGTCGCGCAGGTTCAGGAGCAGTTGCCGAGGTGTGATGCTGGCGTCGCGATAGGCGTTGCGCAGGGCATCGAGTTGCAGATTGATGTTCATCGCGTTAATCCTTTTCAACATGGGTTCACTCAAGTTCCAGCACCACGACGCGCTGTCCGGCGCGCACTGCCGAACCAGGTTGCACGCGAATCTCGCGCACCACCCCGGCCATAGGCGCGAGCAGCGGGATTTCCATCTTCATCGACTCCAGAATCACCAGCACATCACCCGCGGCAACCCGGCTACCGGTTTCAACCTGAACCTGCCAAAGGTTGCCGGCGATGTGGCTGTCGACGCTCTGTTGACCGCTGGCCAACGGCGCGTCTTCGGTCACCTCCGGGGTCAGCTCTTCACTGTCGAAATGCGCCTGGCCACTGGCGATCCAGCGCTCGCGCTCAGCGTTGAATGCACCTTTTTGCTGATCGCGAAACGCGGCAATGCTCTCGGCTTCCTTCGTCAGGAAGGCTTGGTAATCCGCCAGATTCAGCTGACTGTGCTCGATGTTCAGATCGAAGCGCCCGAGTGGGAAATCCCGTCGAATGCGCAGCAGTTCATCGGCACTGACCGGGTAGAAACGGATCTGATCGAAGAAGCGCAGCAGCCACGGTTTGCCATCGAATGCGGCGACCTCGCGATAGCGATTCCACATCTGCAAAGTGCGGCCGACGAACTGATAACCGCCAGGGCCTTCCATGCCGTACACGCACATGTAAGCACCACCGATGCCCACCGAGTTTTCCGCGGTCCAGGTGCGGGCCGGGTTGTACTTGGTGGTCACCAGGCGATGCCGCGGGTCGAGCGGCGTGGCCACCGGCGCACCGAGGTAGACATCGCCCAGGCCCATCACCAGGTAGCTGGCGTCGAATACTGTGCGTTGCACTTCGTCGAGGTTTGGCAGGTCGTTGATGCGGCGGATGAACTCCAAGTTGCTTGGGCACCACGGGGCGTCCTTGCGCACGGTGGTCATGTATTTTTCGATTGCCAACTGACAGGCCGGGTCGTCCCAGGACAACGGCAGATGGACGATGCGCGAGGGCACTTGCAGGTCCTTGGCGGCGCACACGGCGTCCCATTCGCCGGCGACGATGCCGAGCAGATCGGCCAGCGGCAGTTGTTCGGGTTGGTAGTGCACTTGCAGCGAGCGGATGCCGGGTGTCAGGTCGATGACGCCGTGCAGGTTTTGGCTTTCCAAGGCTTGCATCAGGGCGTGGGCGCGAAAGCGCAGGACGAGGTTGAGTTCGGGGGCGCCGATTTCCAGCAGCAGATGAGTGTCCCCCGACAATCTCGCCACCAGCAGTGTATCGTCCTGACCAATATCCAACACCACCGGCGACACAATCCCCTGTGTGAGCGGCGGTGCGACGATTCGACTTGCTCGCGAAGAGGGCGTGTCAGTCGACATTGATGTGTCTGACATACCGCTTTCGCGAGCAAGCCCGCTCCCACAGGGGGTATTCCATTTCAAGGCGAGGTTGCGGGCGGTTTTGAGATCGACCGGTTGGAACTGCACTTTATCCCCAGCCTTGAGCTGCCCAAGCTGCCAGAGGTCAGCTTCGATCACCGTCACCGGGCAGACAAACCCGCCGAGACTAGGGCCGTCGGGGCCGAGGATCACCGGCATGTCACCGGTAAAATCCACCGCCCCAATGGCGTACGGATTGTCATGAATATTCGACGGATGCAGACCCGCCTCGCCACCATCGGCACGCACCCATTCAGGCTTCGGCCCAATCAACCGCACACCGGTTCGGCTGGAGTTGAAATGCACTTCCCAATGAGTGGCGAAGAAGGTGCCGATGTAGTTTTCGGTGAAGTATTCCGGCGCACCATGAGGGCCGTAGATCACCCGGATCTGCCGCAGAACGGGCAACTCGGTGACCTGTTCTTCAGCCAGTTGTTGACCGGCACTGCGGTCGTTCAAAGCAGGGAGATGCAACACGTCGCCGGCTCGCAACGCACGACCACCATGCCCACCAAACTGGCCGAGGGTGAAGGTGCTTTTGCTGCCCAGATAGTCTGGAACCTGAAGGCCACCACGCAGGCACAAATAACTGCGAGCGCCTTCTCCTGCAATCGTGCCGAGGCTCAATGTCGCGCCCGCCGGAACCAGCAGTGCGGTGTTCATCGGTACGGTTTCACCGTTTAGCGTCAATGGAATCATCGCGCCTGTGACCGCCACAACCGCATCGCAATTGAAGCGCAGTTGCGGCCCGCTCATGGTGATTTCCAGCGCCGCTGCACCTTCATCGTTGTCCAGCAGACGATTGCCAAAACGCAACGCGCGACTGTCCATTGGCCCTGACGGCGGCACGCCCACTGCCCAATACCCAAGACGACCCGGATAGTCCTGAACGCTGGTCTGAGTCCCGGCACTGAGCACTTCAAACGTGTTGGCCTGATACACCAAACCTTCCAGGCAACGGGTCCACGGCTGACCGCTGGCGAAGGGCACATCGAGCAGAATCTGCCGCAAATAGTCGCGGTTGGTTTCCACTCCGTAGAGCAGGCTGTCGCCCAACGCCTGATGCAGATCGGCAGCGGCTTCTTCACGGGTCGACGCCCAACTGATGACTTTGGCGATCATCGGATCGAAGTACGGTGGGATCTCGCAACCGGCTTCAACCCACGTGTCGATACGCAAGTGTTTGCCATCGGCGGCAGGGAAGTTCACGGCGGTCAGCAAGCCTGGGCTTGGCTGAAAATCGCGGGCCGGATCTTCGGCATAGAGCCGTGCTTGAATCGCATGACCATCGGCTTTCAAACCTTCGCTCAACGTGCCCAACGGTGGCAAATCACCCGCCGCCAGTTCGACCATCCAGCGCACCAGGTCCACACTCCAGACTTGCTCGGTGACGCCGTGCTCCACCTGCAAGCGGGTGTTCACTTCGAGAAAGTAGAAGCGTTGAGCCTCGCTGTCGAAGACGAACTCAACGGTGCCGGCGCTGCGGTAATTCACCGCTTTCGCCAGTTTGATCGCCGCCGCACACAATGCTTCGGCCATGCCCTCGGGCAGGTTCGGCGCCGGGGTTTCTTCGAGGACTTTCTGGTTGCGGCGCTGAACCGAGCAGTCGCGCACGCCGAGGGCAATCACTTCGCCCCGGCCGTCGCCGAACACCTGCACTTCCAGATGTCGGGCGCGCTGGATGTACTTCTCGATGAACACCCCGGCGTCGCTGAAGTTGTTCTGGCCGAGGCGCTTGACGGCCTCAAAGGATTCGCTCAACTCGGCCGCACTGCGACACACGCGCATGCCGATGCCACCACCACCAGCGGTGCTTTTGAGCATCACCGGGTAGCCGACCTGTTCGCCGGCAATCAGCGCCGCGTCGAGGCTGTCGAGCAACTCGGTGCCTTCGAGCATCGGCACGCCGTGTTGCTTGGCCAAGGCGCGCGCGGTGTGCTTGAGACCGAACACTCGCAGCTGCTCTGGCGTCGGGCCGATGAAGGCGATGTTGGCGGCTTCGCACGCTTCGGCGAACGCGGCGTTTTCCGAGAGAAAACCGTAGCCGGGATGGATCGCCGTGGCGCCGGTTGATTTGGCGATGGCGAGGATTTTTTCGACGGCCAGATAGGTGCCGGCGGCTGCGCCTTCACCGAGACTGTGGGCTTCATCGGCTTGCAGGATGTGCAAACTGGCGGCATCGGCTTCGGAGTAAACGGCAACGCCCTGGACCTGCAACTCACGCAGGGTGCGCAGGATGCGACAGGCAATGGCGCCACGGTTGGCAATCAGGACTTTTTCGAACATGGCATAACCCCTGGAGGCGATAACGCATCAGCCTCGACCTGGGATGCGGGCCGTCCCGCAGTTTTTCGATAGGCGCCAGGGTCGTCCCCGACGGCAAAAACAGTTCGCTTCAAACCACCGCGTAACCCTGTGGGAGCGGGCTTGCTCGCGAAGGCGGAGTGTCAGTCGACATTAATGTTGAATGTGACGGCCCCTTCGCGAGCAAGCCCGCTCCCACAGTAGATTTAGGGTGTTCTTACTGTTTGATGCACTGGCCTGAACGGGCCTGGCACAGGGCAAACAACCATCGACGTAACCGCACGAATTTCAGTTCCATACCAGCAGCTCCGCAGGGGTGGGGTTATAGGCATTGCATGGATTGTTCAGTTGCGGGCAGTTGGAGATCAGCACGATCACGTCCATCTCGGCCCGCAGGTCGACGTATTTGCCCGGCGCCGAAATCCCGTCTTCAAACGTCAGCCCGCCATCCACCGTGACCGGCACGTTCATGAAGAAGTTGATGTTCGGCCCGATGTCGCCCTTGCCCAGTCGTCCATCGTGAACGCAGGCCCGCAGGTAGTTGTCGCGGCAGCTGTGCATGTTGCGTTTCTCCAACGCGTAACGCACGGTGTTGCTCTCTTGTGCGCAGGCGCCGCCGAGGGTGTCGTGACGGCCGCAGGTGTCGGCGACGATGGTCAGCATCGGCTTGCCGAGGTTGGAATAAAGCACGCTGCCGGTGCTCAGGTAGACGCTGTTCTGTCGGCGCAACGTGCGTTGCACGTCGTAGCGCTCCTTTGGGTTGGCAACGCTGTAGAACAACGTGTCGACGGCCTGATTGCCTTCCAGATCGAGGATGCGCAAAGTCTGGCCAGCCTTGACTTCCATCAGCCACGGTTCGCCGGCCGGGATGGTGGCGCGGTAGACCGCAGCTTCTGGATGCTTTTGAGCGTTAGCGATTGCGAGTGACATGGCAGCGATCCTCAGGCGAACAGACGGTCGGTGTTGATGAAGCCGCGCTCGTTTTCCGGGCGCGAGGTGCGGCAGTGTTCGGCGACGCTGGCGTCAGCGTTCATCCAGCTCAACTTCAATGGTTTTGGCGCGTATTCAGGCGAAGGGTCCATCGGATGTTGCAGGGCGGTGAGCACCACCAGCGTGTCCATCGGCGCATACAACTCGATGTAGTCGCCGGCCCTGGAATTGCCTTCGACGAAGTGGAAATGCCCGGCCTCATCGACGTTCACCCGGCTAAACAAATTGAGCGTCATCAGCAGGTCGGAAAGGCCCAGCCCCCACTTGCCCAGCTCCACCAACAAGTTGTCGGTGCCGTTGCGGAAGAAGCCGTTGCGCAGTTCCTGATAGCGCCCCGCGCCGTATTTTTCAGCGACCTCTTCAGCACAGAGCACACCACCGAGGCTGTCGCTCCAGCCGCAGGTGTCAGCAGTGATGGCGGCCAGCACGCGACCCATGTCCGAGTACAGGCAATGGCCGGTGGTGAGCTTGGCGGTGTGTTGGCATTTGAGGCTGTCGGGCAGGTTCAGGCGTTCGGTTTTTTCATTGGCGTTGAGCAGCGTCAGGCTGACGTTGGCGCCGCCACGCAGGTCGGTCAGGCGCAGCAGTTGGCCGCGTTTCAGGACGAAGGAGCGATGACCGCCGCCGGGGAGCATTTCTTCGACGAAGGGCGGGAACAGTTGGGTCGAATCAGTCATGTGCAAAAGTCCTCTTAAGCGGTACGAAGCGTGCCTGCCAGCTCAGCCGGCAAGGCGTCGACGGCGGCGCGATGGGCGCGGCGGTCGCTGTTCAAAGGGATGTCGTAAGTGATGCGCGCGCCATAGGCGCCGGGGGCGTGCGGGTCGACGCGGACCTTGTCGAACACCAACAGGCGAGTGCCGAGGCTGAAGCCTTCGGACAGGTCGTGGGTGACCATGAACACCGTCAGTTGCGTCTCGCGCCACAGCTCCAGCAGCAGGCCATGCATGTCTTTGCGGATGCCTGGATCGAGGGCACCGAACGGTTCGTCGAGCAGCAACACGCGCGGTTTCATGATCAGCGCCTGGGCGATGGCCAGCCGTTGTTGCATGCCACCGGAGAGCTGCGCCGGGTACTTGTCCAGCGAATGGCCGAGGCCGACTTTGTGCAGCAGTACTGAGGCTTGTTCGCGTGCATCTTTTTTTGCGCTGCCGAACAACCGCCCGAGCAACGGTGAGCGCGGCAGTTCAAGGCCCAGGGCGACGTTGTCCAGCACGCTCAAGTGCGGGAACACCGAGTAACGCTGGAACACCACGCCACGGCTGGCATCCGGCTCGCCAGCCAAGGCCTGGCCATCCAACAGAATCTCGCCGCGACTGGCGCGTTCCTGGCCCAGCAATAGCCGCAGGAAGGTCGATTTGCCGCAACCCGACGCCCCGACGAGTGTGCAGAACTCACCTTCGTTGACGTTCAGGTTCAGCCCCTCGAGCACCACCTGATCGGCGTATTGCTGCCAGACGTTTTTTACCGTGATGAAGCTCATGCGCGGGCTCCCTCATACCAAGGGAACGCCCGTTGGGTCAGGCGTTTCAGGCCCCAGTCCATCAGCCAGGCGAGCAGGGTGATCCAGACCACATAGGGCAAAATCACGTCCATCGCCAGGTAACGGCGCACCAGGAAAATCCGGTAACCGAGGCCGTCGGTGGAGGCGATGGCTTCGGCGGCGATCAGGAACAACCACGCCGAGCCAAGCATCAGCCGCAGCGAGATCAGCAGCCGTGGCAGCAGTTGCGGCAGCACTACCCGCAGCATCAGCGTCCAGGTCGAGGCGCCGAGGGTCTGGGCTTTGATCAGCAACTCGACGGGGATTTCCCGGGCACGTTGCTCCAGATCACGGGCCAGGCACGGGGTGATGCCGATCACGATCAGCATCACTTTCGACAATTCCCCCAACCCGAACACGATGAACAGAATCGGCAGAATCGCCAGCGGCGGCACCATCGACAGCACCGTCAGCAACGGCGACAACGGCGCGCCAAACAGCGGCAAAGTCCCGGCGGCGATGCCCAGGCACAGCCCGGCCAGCGCACTGATGCCGAGGCCGATGGCCAGGCGTCGAAGGCTGGACGCGGTGTCTTGCCACAACACGTATTCACCGGTGCGGGTGTCGGCGGTAAACGCCAGGCGTTTCACCGCGTCAGTCATCTGCACGGCGCTCGGCAATAGCTTGTCGTTGGGGTTGTCCATCAGCCGCTCGGCCGAGCCCATGAAGTAGGCGAACAGCACCAGGGCGAAGGGCAGGATCACCAACAGCAGGCGACTCGGGCGATCCGGGTGGCGATTGATCAGGCGCATGGCCAGGTCCTCCTGATTACAGCTTCGCGTCGGCGGCCATCTGCACGTAGGTCGGGTCGAAGCGCAGCTTGAGGTTGGTTTTGTCGCCGCTGGTCACGCCATTGGCGAACGCCATGCCGACCGCGCTGGTGTCCTTTGCGCCTTCACCCAGCAAGCCGTGCTGGAACGAGAACTCGGCCACCTTGCGCATGGTTTCCGGCAGTTGCTTGCTGGTGGAAAACGCCAGGGCTTCTTTGGGGGTGGCGAACAATTTGGTGGTGTCCAGTTGCGACTGGAAACCGGTCAGATCGGTGCCGGAAGCTTTAGCCATGTGTTCGAGGGCGGCTTTGCTGGCGGCGTTTTTCGCGTTCATCAACTCGACCACTTCAAACCAGGCGCCGGTCAGCGCTTTTCCCAGCGCCGGGTTGTCTTTGAGAGTCGATGAGTTGACAACCATCATGTCCATGATTTCGCCGGGGATCTGGCTGGAGTTGAATACTTCGGTCACCGCAGGCTTGGCCTTGATGTCCGAAAGCATCGGGTTCCAAGTGGTGACAGCGTTGACCTGATCGGTGTTGAAGGCCGCCGATATGTCGGCGTCGGAGGTGTTGACCACTTTCAGGTCTTTTTCGGTGAGATCGACCGAATCCAGCGCCCGGGCCAGCAAGTAGTGGGAGACAGAGAGTTCCACCAGATTGACGTCCATGCCTTTGAGGTCGGTGACTTTCTTACCGTCGCCCTTGAGCACGATGCCGTCGTTGCCGTTGGAGAAATCGCTGACGATCAGCGCGGTGCTGTCGACGCCACCGGCCGCCGGAATGGTCAGCGCGTCCATGTTGGTCATGGTGCAGCCGTCGAATTGGCCGGCGGTGTATTGGTTGATGGATTCGACATAGTCATTGAGCTGCACCACATCAATCTTGATGCCGTACTTCTTTGCCCATTTGTCGACGATGCCTTGGCTGCCAGCGTATTCCCAGGGCATCCAGCCGGCGTAGATGGTCCAGCAGACGCTGAAGTGGTCTTTTTGTGCGGCCTGGGACGAAACGCTTACGAGGGCTGCGAATGCAGCGGCGAGCAGGGCGGGTAAACGAAGCTTGAGCATGGGTGGTTCTCCAGTTGATCAAGGGCGGGGCAGGAGTCAACGCGGCACCGTGAACGGTGGCTTGTCTCCCGGGCTTTTGTCCCGCCGTGTAACCTCAACTGGAGGTCGCCAACTCTCGGACCAGCCACTCGCCTTAGCGAGCCGGAACCCTAGTCAGCCATTGCAAATTGTGGTGCCGCGAACCTGTGATGACTCCTGCACGTCTTTGCTAAAGCGAGAGCCGTGCCAAGTCGGCTTGAGCCGTCTGGCCTGCGGCATTGCGCGATTGGCGCTTATGGACGGGGAGAAATACTTGCCTTGTGATGGTGCGCCGGCGCACCGCAATGGGACGTATCGGCCGCCGATCTGAAGGTTGGCGTCGCCCGGCACTCGATGGAGCATTGCCAGTCAAAACAAGTGTCAGCCGGCCTGTTCCGGCTGTGGGTCTTTCAGGAGGCCGCCATGTTTCGTCGACTGTTGCTTGGTGTTTTTCTGGGCCTTGGGCTATCCGGCTGCTACTACTACGCCGGTGGCTACGATGCGTATTCCGCGCCTTATTACTACCCCGGTTACTCGCCCTATTCCTACTATTACGGACCGCGTTATTACTATGGTCCGCGCTTTTATGGCGGCTATCGCTACTACTATTGGGGCGGGCATTCACCACGTTATTACGGAGGTGGATATCGTGGTGGTCACCCTTAGTCAGCGGGTGAATGGATGAAAAACCTTTCATCGGCGACTTGTTTCAATGTGTTTCAGGAACGCACCAGATTTGGAAAACGATGTCTGATCTTTCGACAGTCACCGAATAATTGACTGTCGCCTGCCAGCGTCGCTGGTGTGGCTCACTCGCGGTCCAGGAGGCCGCCATGTATCTGCGAATTCTTCTGATTGCTGTATTGGGATTGTCTCTTGGTGCATGCGTGCCTTATTCCGATGGAGGAGCCAGCTACTACAGTTCCGAGGTCTATTCCTCGCCAGCCTATTATGACGGCGGACCTTACTATTCAGGCGGCGGCGGTTATTACACGCAACCACGCCGGTACTACGCACCGCCAGCGCGGTATTACCAGCCAACACCGCGGTATTACTACCAGCCGCGGGTTTATCAACCTGCACCACGCTATTACCAGCCGCAACGAGGCGACTATCGGGCCCATCAGAATGAGGGTTGGGACGGCCGTAACCGTGGCGGTTGGAACAACGACTACCGTGGCGATGGTGGACGCAATAATCACGGCGGACGGGGCGACCACAACGGTCGCGGTGATCACGATGGCCGAGGCGGCCACCGTTAAACACTCATAAAAAAAGCGGCGCATGAAGCACCGCTTTTTTATGCCCGGCTTTCAGTATTCCTACAGATCGGCCAGGGGATGCCGGCCTTCCCAGGCCTTGTGGAAATGCGCGTCTACCACTGCATCCGGCAGATTATTGATGTCTGGCCAGTGCCAATGAGGTTTTTGATCCTTGTCGATCAACCGTGCGCGCACGCCTTCGCTGAACTCAGGATGACGGCAGCAGTTGAGGCTCATGGTGTATTCCATCTGAAAGACTTGAGCCAGCGACATGTGCCGGGCGCGGGCGATCTGTTCCCACACCAGATGAGCGGTCAGGGGCGAGCCTTCGCTCATGGTTTTCGCGGCACGGCTGAGCAGCAGATCCGTGTTGTCGCGCAGCTGGCTGATGGCCTTCCAGGCGCAGCGCACGTCACTGACATCCAGCAGCTCATCGATTTGCTGGCGTCGTGGCAGCCACTGGGCTTCGGGCATTTGCGCGATGGCTTCCTGTTGCAAGGCCTTGAGCAGGCTGTTCAGCTGCATCGGCGTCTGTTCCTGCCAGTTCAACTGCAGCAGGCCTTCCATCAACTCTTCCTGCTGCTCATCGAGCAGGAAGCGGTCGGCCAGGTCGAGATCGATCGCATCGCGACCGTTCATATGGGCGCCGGTCAGGCCGAGAAACAATCCGAGCTTGCCGGGCAGGCGCGACAGAAACCAACTGGCCCCGACATCCGGGTACAAACCAATACTGATCTCCGGCATCGCCAACCGGCTGCTCGGCGTGACAATCCGGATGTTCGACCCTTGCAGCAGTCCCATGCCGCCGCCGAGCACATAGCCATGCCCCCAGCAGATCAGCGGTTTAGGGTAAGTGTGCAGATTGAAGTCCAGGCGATATTCCGCCGCAAAGAAATGCGCTGCCAGCGGCGGCACTTCGCCGGGATGGGCGCGACAGGCTTCCACCAGGCTGCGTACTTCGCCACCGGCGCAAAAGGCTTTGGCGCCGTTGCCGCGCAACACGACGCAGACGATTTGTGGCTCTTTGGCCCAGGCGTCCAGTTGATCGCGCAAAGCGTTGATCATCGGCAAGGACAGGGCATTGAGGGAGTTTTCGGCATCCAGGCTGGCGACTCCGATGCGTGCGCCGTCGGTGCCAGTGAGTTCTTCGAAGTGCAAATTCATCGTGACCTCGATCGGGAATTTGAGCGTTCAGTATGATCGCTGTACAGGAAAGTGCCGGATCTGCGTCAGATCAATTGACAAGCGTGATGGGCTTTCCTAGGGTTCGCCCCATTGTTTTTGCCGGATGTAACCATGACTGCTGACGACCGTATCAAACTCGAACCGAGCTGGAAGGAGGCACTGCGTGCCGAGTTCGACCAGCCCTACATGGCAGAGTTGCGTAACTTCCTGCAAGAGGAGCGCGCGGCCGGCAAGGAAATCTACCCTCCCGGACCGATGATTTTCAACGCGCTCAATTCGACGCCGCTGGATAAAGTCAAAGTCGTCATCCTCGGCCAGGACCCGTACCACGGTCCGGGACAGGCCCACGGCTTGTGCTTTTCGGTGCAACCGGGCGTACCGGCGCCGCCGTCGCTGGTGAACATCTATAAAGAGTTGAAACGCGATCTGAACATCGACATCCCGACCCACGGTTGCCTGCAAAGCTGGGCTGACCAGGGCGTGCTGATGATCAACACCACCATGACCGTGGAACGCGCCAACGCCAATGCGCACAAGGACAAGGGCTGGCAGTTTTTCACCGATCGGATCATTGAAGTGGTCAGCGAACATCAGCCGCATCTGGTGTTCATGCTGTGGGGCGCCCATGCGCAGAGCAAGCAGAAACTGATCGATGCCACCAAGCATCTGGTGCTGACGTCGGTGCATCCGTCACCGTTGTCCGCCTATCGAGGCTTCCTCGGGTGCGGGCACTTCAGCCGAACCAATAAGTATCTTGAGCAGAATGGCGAGACGCCGATCGAGTGGCGGTTGCCGCCAGTTTGATGCGTTGACCGAGTTGGCCCCTTCGCGAGCAAGCCCGCTCCCACATTTGACCGAGTTGTCCAGGCATACACGGTTTAATGTGGGAGCGGGCTTGCTCGCGATGGGGTCGACTCGGTCTGTTAGACAGAATCCGGCACCCGATTCCAATACTTGAACAACGGTTCCGCCAGAAACAACACAAACAACAGCCGCATCACCTGCATCGCCGTCACCAGCGGCACCGACAACTGTAATGTCTCTGCCGTCAGGCTCATCTCCGCAATCCCGCCGGGCATCATGCCGAGCGTCAACGAGCGCAAATCCAGGTGGGTCAGCGCACTCAACCCCAATGCCGCCAGTGTGGCGATCAACATGGTCAGCACCGTGCCGATCAAGGTCCGCCCCATAAAAGAAGGCGCACGCCGGAAAAACTGCCGATTGAAGTGACACCCCAACCCGCTGCCAATCAGCCATTGGCCGATCTGGCTGCCGCCGTTGGGCAAGCCGATGTGCAGGTCCCAGCCGATACTCACCGCTGCACTCACCAGCAACGGCCCGAACAGCCACGGATTGGGTTGACGCAGACGCTCCCAGAGCCAGGCGGCGAGGGCGCCCGTCGGGAACAGAAGTGCCAGCCAGCGCCAATCAACGGAAGTGGCATGGGACAGCGGTGCACCGTCACCCAACAAATACTTGAACGCCGCCGGCACACAAAGCACCACCACCAACACCCGCAGACTTTGCCCCGCCGCAACACGACTGAGCACCGCGCCGTTACGCGCGCCGAGGTTGACCATCTCCCCGGAGCCGCCGGGCATGCTGGAAAAGAACGCGGTGGCGCGATCTTCACCGGTACGCCGCATCAACCAGACCCCGACCACGGCCGACAGGCTGGTGACCAACGCACCGAAGAAGATCAGACCGAAGTGGCTCAGCACCTGCTCCATCACCACCGGGGTGAAGTGCAGACCGATACCGATGCCGACAATCCACTGGCCGCACTTGCGGCCGCCAGGGATTTCCGCCAATTGCCAGGGTGTCAGGCAACGCACCAGGATGATCGCCAGCAACGAGCCGACCATCCACGGCAGTGGCCAGCCGATCTGGCTGGCCAGGTAACCGCCCAGCAGACCGACCAGCGGAGTTCCCCACCAGGCTTTGAAGGGTGTTCGATCAGACATCGGCGATGGCGCGACGGGCGACCGAACGTTTGCGCCAGATTCGGATGATCGGCATCAGGAGCATGATCGCGGTCAGTACCCAGCAGCCGAAGGTGATCGGGCTCGACCAGAGGATTTCCAGCGCACCATTCGAAATCGACAGGGCGCGACGCAGGTTCTGCTCCATCAGGCCGCCGAGAATGAAGCCCAGCAGGACCGGCGATAACGGGAAGTCCAGCTTGCGCAGGATGTAACCGAAGATGCCGATGCCGATCATCAGGAACAAGTCGAAGGTTGTGGCATGCACCGCGTAGACGCCGATCCCGGTGATGATCGCAATCACTGGTACCAGCGCCCAGTTCGGCACGGCAAGGATGCGGGTGAAGATGCGGATCATCGGAATGTTGAGGATCACCAGCATCACGTTGGCGACGAACAACGAAGCGATCAGGCCCCAGACAATGTCCGGTTGCTGTTGGAACAACAGCGGACCCGGGGTGATGTTGTACAGCGACAGCGCGCCGATCATCACCGCCGTGGTGCCCGAACCTGGAACACCGAGGGTCAGCATTGGCACCAGGGCACCGCAGGCTGCGCCGCCGATGGCGGTTTCCGGCGCCGCGAGGCCGCGCATGTCGCCCTGGCCGAAGGTGCCTTTGGCGCCGGCGATACGTTTCTCGGTCATGTAAGCCACGGCGCTGGCCAGCGTTGCGCCGGCACCCGGCAACACGCCCATGATGAAGCCCAGCACGCCGCAACGAATGTTCACCACGAACACTGCCGAGGCTTCCTTGAAGTTGAACATCATGCGGCCGGTGGCTTTCACCGCTTCCTGGCCGTGATGGGTTTTTTCCAGCAGCAGGAGGATTTCACTGATGGAGAACAGGCCCAGCACCAACACAACGAATTGAATGCCGTCGGTCAGGTGGATGTTGTCCCCGGTGAAACGGTACACGCCGCTGTTGGCATCGATCCCGACGCTCGACAGAAACAACCCGATCAACGCGGCAATAAAGGTTTTCAGCGGTCGGTCACCGGCCATGCCGCCCAGGCAGACAATCGCAAACACCATCAACACGAAATATTCGGCCGGGCCAAAGGCAATCGCCCATTTCGCCAGCAACGGGGCGAACAGCACCATGCCGCAGGTGGCGATGAACGCACCGATAAACGAACTCCACGCCGACAGCGACAAAGCTACACCGGCCAGACCCTTGCGGGCCATCGGGTAACCGTCGAGGGTGGTCATGACGGTGGAGGCTTCGCCCGGAATGTTCAGCAGGATCGAGCTGATCCGGCCGCCGTATTCACAACCCAGGTACACCGCCGCCAGCAGAATCAGCGCCGACTCCGGTGGCAGACCGAGGGCGAACGCGATCGGGATCAGCAGCGCCACGCCGTTGATCGGGCCCAGGCCCGGCAACAGGCCGACCACGGTGCCGATGAGGGTGCCGCAGAGCGCAGTCACCAGGTTGTACGGGGTCAGCGCAACGCCAAACCCTTGTCCCAAATAGCCAAGAGTATCCATATCAGTTCTCCAGAACGTCGAGCACGCCCAACGGCAGTGGCACGTCCATCACCTTGTCGAACAGCAAGTAAAGGCCGACAGCCATCAGGCTGATGATCACCACACTGGGCAACCAACGGCCGCCGTACAGGCGCGCCATCGGGATACCGATCAGGATGCTCGCGACAATGAAGCCAAGGGGTTCGAAGGTGCCCGCGAACACCAGCAACAGCACCACGCAGATGCCGATTTTGGTCAGGGTTTCGCGGTCCATCGGCGGTTCGTCAGGGTTGTGCTTGATCGGTGCGGGACGAAACACCATGTACAACAGCGCCAGGCCCATCAGCCCGAGCATCAACAACGGGAAGGCCCGAGGCCCCACCGGTTCGTAGGAAAAAGCCGCTTGGTACGGCCACGCCATCAGCGCCAGGCCAATACAGGCCAGCAACAGCACCGAAGCAAAAATGCGTTGTAAGAGCATGGGAAACTCCTGTGCCGCAGCCCCGCGCAAACGGGGCCGCAGCCGCTAGACAGAGGCGATCACTGAATCAGGCCGAACTCTTTGGCCAGCACTTTGTAGTCCGCAACCTGCTTCTTCACGTAGGTGTCCAACTCCGGGCCGGTCATGGCGAACGGGAAGAGCTCACGTTGATCGCGAAGCTTGGCGAATTCCTCGGAAGCCAGCAGCTTGTCGAAAGCGTCTTTCCACCAGGCGTAGTCTTCGTCGCTGACCTTTGGCCCGAGGTAGAAGCCCCGAACCACTGGCCAGACGATGTCGTAGCCTTGTTCTTTGGCGGTCGGAATGTCTTTCATTTCCGGCTCGTCCAGACGCTTCTCGGAGAACACAGCCAGCAGGCGCATGTCACCGCTCTGGATGTGCGGCATGGAGTCGGAGATGTCGGTGCTGCCGACCTGGATGTGGCCGCCGAGCAGGGCGGTGGCGATTTCACCACCGCCTTCGAGGGCGACGTAACGCAGGTCGCGCGGGTTGATCCCGGCAGCCTTGGCGATCAGGGCGGTCTGCATCCAGTCCTGGCTGCCGACGGTGCCGCCGGAGCCGATCACCACTTTGCTCGGATCTTTCTTCAACGCCTGAACCAGATCGTCCAGAGTCTTGTAAGGCGAATCGCTTTTCACCGCGATGGCGCCGTAGCTTGTTCCAACCGCCGCCAGCCAGCGCACGGCGCTTTCATCGAAACGACCGAATTTGCCTTGGGCCAGGTTCAACAGCGAACCGCTGGACCACGCCACCAACGTGCCAGCGTCGGCTGGACGCTGAGCGACCACCGCGTTGTACGCCACCGCGCCGACACCGCCGGGCATGTAGGTCACGCGCATCGGTTTGGTCAGCAGTTTCTGATTCACCAGCGCGCTTTGCGCCAGCTTGCAGGTCAGGTCGAAACCGCCGCCGGGCGAGGCCGGGGCGATGCATTCCGGACGTTTGGGTTCAGCGAGCAATTGGCCGGCGAACAGCAGGGCGCTGGCGGTGAGAGCAAACTTACGCAGTGACAAATTCATTGGATTCTCCACAGATTTTTTGTTGTATGGATATGTAGGAGCTGCCGAAGGCTCGGGCCGCGTTCGGACGATCTTTTTGGCTTCGGCGGTTCAATCAATTACCAAAGGGCAACGCTATAGCTCACCAGCAGACGCACTTCATCGGCATCGCGAGCGGAGTAATTGGAACGGTAAGTGGCATTACGCAGGCGCACGGCAACATCCTTGAGCGCGCCGCTTTGTACGACGTATTTGATTTCGGTGTTGCGTTCCCACTCTTTGCCTTCGTCACCGTTCTTGAGCTTGATGTTGTCACCGCTCACGTAACGGCTCATGAAACTCAGGCCGGGGATGCCGAGTTTGGCGAAGTCGTAGTCGTAGCGTGCCTGCCAGGAATGTTCTTCGGCACCCGCAAAGTCGTTGATCTGCACGAAGTTGACTAGATACGGGTCACTGCCATCGACGTACGGGAACGCGCTGTCGCCGGACATGTGCTGGTAGCCGGCGCTGAATTTATGCCCGCTCAATGCGTAGCTCACCAGGCCGTTGAGGGATTTGTTGTCAATCTTGCCGCCACGGGCCGCGCCCTGGTCATCACTGATGGCCAGGCGCAGATCGGTGCCGAAAGTGCCGGGGCCGAACGGTTGCGAAGCGACAACACCGAGGAAGTGCTGGTTGTAGACTTCATCAAGTTGCGCGAAGTGGTAGCTGCCGGTGATTTTGTCGGTGAACTTGTAGTCCAGGCCGCCAAAGTCAAAATGCTTGCCGGCGGCCGTGCCAGCAAAACGGCTGTTCTTGTTGTTGAGGGCAATGTCCTCGAAGTCGGTGCTGTCGCGGTCCTTGGCTTTCTCCAGACGCCCGCCGGTGAAGGTCAGGTTCTTGATCTCTTTGGAGGTCAGCAGGCCGCCTTCGAAGGTCTGCGGCAGGATGCGCCCGTCGTTGGACTTGAGGATCGGCAGTTCCGGAATCAGGCTGCCGATTTTCAGTTCGGTGGCGGAGATTTTTACTTTGCCGGTCAGGCCCAGCTTGGAGTACTCATCGGCGGCGCGACCGTCGTCGTGGGTCGGTAACAGGCCGGTGCCAGTGCGGTCGGGACTCGAATCGAGTTTGACCCCCAACATGCCCAGCGCATCGACACCGAACCCCACGGTACCGTCGGTGTAGCCCGATTGCAGATTGAGCATGAAGCCCTGGGCCCATTCGTCACGCTTGGATTGCTGGGCGCTGGTGCCGTCGCGAAAGTCGCGGTTGAAATACATGTTGCGGGTTTCGAGTGTTGCCGTACTGTCTTCGAAGAAGGCAGCCTGACTCAACGGCGAAAAGCCGGCGAGGGCGGCGGCACTGGCAAGGGCGGTGTGGCTGAGGCGGGGAAAACGAACAGGCGGACGAGCCTGTGGCTGCATGGACAGCATCTTGAAGTACTCCGTTTATTGTTCTTATTGGCGAAAACGCTTCGAGGCGTTTTTCGTATCGCTATGTGCGGTAGCGCACGGCAGTCGAAACTGTCCGTGGCTGGACTCTAACCGGCCAACCTTTCGCTAACCTTTCAGAAGACTTTCACGGTTTTCGGGCTTCACAGCGGCGGTTGCGGCTGTAAACTCCGCGCCAAACAATGGCATCGACCATCCCTGAATGAGGTAAAGATCCATGCGTGTTCTGCTCGTCGAAGACCACCTGCAGCTCGCCGAAAGTGTCGCCCAGGCGCTCAAGAGCACCGGGCTGACCGTGGATGTGCTGCACGACGGCGTGGCGGCGGACCTGGCGTTGAGTAGCGAGGAATACGCCATGGCGATCCTCGACGTCGGGCTGCCACGCATGGATGGCTTCGAAGTGCTGGCGCGCCTGCGGGCGCGGGGCAAGAACCTGCCGGTGTTGATGTTGACCGCCCGCAGCGATGTCAAGGATCGGGTCCACGGCCTGAACCTCGGCGCTGACGATTACCTGGCCAAACCTTTCGAACTGACCGAACTCGAAGCCCGGGTCAAAGCCTTGTTGCGCCGCAGTGTGCTCGGTGGTGAGCGCCAGCAGCGCTGCGGTGTGCTGGCCTATGACCTGGACACTCGGCGCTTCACCCTCGGTGAAGAATTGCTGACCCTGACCTCTCGCGAGCAGGCAGTGCTCGAAGCCCTGATCGCCCGTCCCGGTCGGGTGATGAGCAAGGAACAACTGGCCTCGCAAGTCTTCGGTCTGGACGAAGAGGCCAGCCCCGACGCCATCGAGATCTATGTCCATCGCCTGCGCAAGAAGCTCGACGGCCAACCGGTCGTCATCGTGACCTTCCGCGGTCTCGGCTACTTGCTGGAAAGCCGCGATGCATAAGCCCAGCAGCCTGCGCTGGCGGTTGCTGTGGAATCTGGCGTTGTTGCTGGTGGTGTTGATGCTGGCCAGTGGTTTGAGCGCTTACTGGAACGGTCGCGAAGCGGCCGACACCGCCTATGACCGGACCTTGCTGGCCTCGGCGCGGACCATCGCTGCCGGTGTCTCCCAGCGCGACGGCTCGCTGAGCGCTGACGTACCGTACGTGGCCCTCGACACCTTCGCCTACGACAGCGCAGGACGGATTTTTTACCTGGTCAACGACATCAATCAGAAACTGATCTCGGGCTACGAAAACCTGCCACCGCCGCCGCCGGGAACGCCGCGCACCGATGACTATCCGGCACTGGCGCGTTTCTATAACGCCAAGTACCAAGGGCAGAACGTGCGCGTGGTGAGCCTGCTCAAACCCGTGAGCGACCCGAACATGAACGGCATGGCGGAAATCCGCGTGGCGGAAACCGATGAAGCGCGGGTCAGCATGGCCCGCAGCCTGGCAGCGGACACGTTACTGCGTCTGGGCATGCTGGCGGTGGGTGCGTTGTTGCTGGTGTGGTTTGCGGTCAGCGCCGCGTTGCGTCCGCTGGAACGCTTGCGCACTGCGGTGGAAGAGCGTCAATCGGACGATCTGCGGCCATTGCCGTTGGTGGAAGTGCAGCACGAATTGTGGCCGCTGGTGCGCGCGCTCAATCACTTTACCGAGCGCCTACGCGGGCAGTTCGAGCGTCAGGCGCAGTTCATCGCCGATGCCGCCCATGAGCTGCGTACTCCCCTGGCGGCGCTCAAGGCACGACTGGAACTGGGTTTGCGCTCGACTGAACCCGAAACCTGGCGCAGTACGTTGGAAACCGTCGCCCAAGGCACGGATCGTTTGACCCACCTTGCCAATCAATTGCTCTCGCTGGCACGGGTCGAAAATGGTGCCCGGGCCATCGCCGAGGGCGGCGCGCAGTTGCTTGACCTCAGCCAGCTGGCTCGCGAACTCGGCATGGCCATGGCACCGCTCGCCCACGCACGCGGTGTGGCGCTGGCGCTGGAAGCGGACGAACCGGTGTGGTTGCGCGGCGAGCCAACGCTGTTGAACGAACTGTTGAGCAATCTGGTGGATAACGCGTTGGCCCATACACCGTCGGGTGGCAACGTGATTCTTCGGGTCACGGCACCGGCCGTGCTGGAGGTCGAGGATGACGGCCCGGGCATTCCTCTTGAAGAGCGTGATCGGGTGTTCGAGCGCTTTTACCGGCGTAACCAGCAGGTGGCCGGTTCGGGGTTGGGGCTGGCGATTGTCGGTGAGATCTGCCGCGCACACCTGGCTCAAATCAGCCTGCACGATGGCGAACAGGCCGGGTTGAAGGTGCGGGTGAGTTTTATCGCCGGGTAGTTTTTTGGTGTCTGGGCTGACCCCTTCGCGAGCAAGCCCGCTCCCACATTTGATCGCATTTTTCCATGAAGAACTCGGTCAAGTGTGGGAGCGGGCTTGCTCGCGAAGGGCGCGCTACGGTCTCGACTAATAAAACATCGACCGCGATTCTTCCAGATCCCGACACATCGCCTCGTTCTCCGGATCAATCCCCAGCTTTTTGAACGCCGGCACGCTGAATGCGTCGATGCGGGCGAGGGGATGGTCGGTGTCCTTGTGGCAATACAGGCTGGCCACTTGCACCAGATCGACATAGTCGACCCGCTCGGACTGTCGATTGAAGTCCAGATAAAGCCCCGGCACCTGTACCAGCATTTCCGGAAACTCCCAGACCCTAAGCAGTTTGTCGCCGAGCAGTGGATGAATGTGATCGATCACATGGTTGAGGCTGACCGGGTCAGACAGCAGTTCATAGTGATCTTCGGCGTAGGTCAGGATCGGCAACACACCGATCTGATGCACCAGTCCGCCAAGGGCTGCCTGATCGGGCTTGAGTTGCGTGTACCTGCGGCACAATGCATAGCTGATCCCGGCGATTTCCAGGCTTTTGCGCCAGACTTCGCGCATTTTCTGTTCCACCACCTCGGAGCGGGCATTAAAAATCTGCTCCATGACCAGACCGATGGCCAGGTTGCTGCTGTAATTGACGCCCAGTCGAGTGATTGCCGTGTGCAGGTCAGTGACTTCCTGGGTCGCACGCAACAGTGGACTATTGACCACTTTGATCAGACGCGCCGACAACGCGGTATCGCGGCCGATCACTTTGCTCAGGGTGCTGACGCTGATTTCCGGGTCTTCAGCGGCCTTGCGAATCTGCAGGGCCACTTCCGGTAACGTTGGCAGAACCAGGTCGTCGTTATCGATGGCCTCAACCAAATCCTGTTGGACCTTTTCCGCCAGCTCGCTCATTTCGTTTCTCTAGGTGTTGCGACAAGTGCTGCTGTTAGCGCTGGATTTCGCGATCGCGATCCAGTGGGTACGGCAGGTCGAGCAGGTGCAGGGCTGGCCCTTCGAGCGCGCCCAGATGGATATCACCCCCTTCTGCTGCTTCGGCTTGCAGCACGGCCAGGAGTTCAATGTTTTGCTCGGCGCGGGCGGCCAGCACCACTTCACCGATGGAACTGCCATGGGTCGGGGAGAACAGTGGCGTACCAGGTTCAGGCAGCTCGTTGGCATCCAGTTTCAGGCGATACAAGCGGCGCTTGAGTTTGCCCAGGTACTGCATGCGCGCGACGATTTCCTGGCCGGTGTAGCAACCTTTCTTGAAGCTCACGCCACCCACGGCTTGCAGATTGAGCATCTGCGGGATGAACAACTCGCGAGTGCTCGACATGACCTGACCGATCCCTGCGCGGATCTGGCCCAACAGCCATTGATTCAGATCGCCTTCGGCCAATACGGCGGACAGCTTGCCCTTGATAAGGTCGGCCTTGTCAGCGGCGACCCAGAGTTCGGCGCGGTCCGGCGAGACGCGAATGGCGATCAAGCCGTCATTGCGCGCGACGCTGTCGGTGTCGGTCGGAAGCTCAAGACCGAGGCTGATCATTGCCGCATCATCATGGTCGATACCGAAGCGGACCCAGGCAGCGCTTTCATCGGTCAGTTTTGACTTGGAAAACACTGCGTACTTTTTCAGGTCAGCCAGTTGCGGTTCCAGCAGTTCGGTGGCCATGGCCATCAGAACGCCGTCGCCTTCCAGCAGGATGCGGAAACTCGACTGCATCCGGCCCTTCTGCGTGCAGCGGGCGCCGAGGCTGGCCTGGGTGTCACTCAGGTAATTGAGGTTGCAGGTCAATTGGCCTTGCAGGAATTTACTGGCATCCGCGCCGCGTACTGCGAGAACGCCTTCGTGAGACAGGGTGCAGAAAAAAGCAGAATCGGCCATGGGTCATCGCAGGGTAAAGAGTCTGGGGGACATCATAAGGGGGCGCTCTTGAAATGGGTAGTTCACAAAGGATCGTTGGTGGCCGACCAAAGCCGAGTGTTCGACTGTGCCTGGGGCTGTATACTTGCCGCCTATTTGAGGAGCGCTCCATGGTCGAAGATGTTGAACTGAATCGCCTCTACTGGCACAGCCGCCGCGGCATGCTTGAGCTTGACGTGTTGCTGGTGCCGTTCGTGAAAGAGGTCTATCCGCACCTCAATGATGTCGACCGCGATTGCTACCGCAGGCTGCTCGAATGCGAAGATCAGGACATGTTCGGCTGGTTCATGGAACGCGCCGAATCGGAAGATCCGGAGCTTCAACGCATGGTTCGCATGATTCTGGATCGTGTCCAGCCCAAGTAATGCGTTCGAATGCCGCTGGCATGCCTCACGGCAATTGCTGGCGGCGTATCTCTTGGCCCAGCTGTTCGCGCTGGGTTCGCTGTTCCTTCTCTCAATACCGGTCTGGGCCAGTCTGCTCGGCGCTTTTTGCTGTCTGGCTCATGGCGTTTGGGCGTTGCCGCGTCAGATTCTGCTGACACACCCTCAGGCATTTCGCGGCTTGCGTCGCAATGCAGATGGCTGGCAGTTGTGGAATCAGGAGGAAGGTTGGCAATCGGTGCAGCTACGACCGGACAGTCTGGCGCTACCTTTGCTCGTTGTGCTGCGTTTTCGTCTGCGGGGTGAGCGGCGGGTCAGGGCGATTTGTGTGCCCCGTGACTCGCAGGCGGCGGATCTGCACCGGCGCCTGCGGGTTCGGCTCACGTTCAGTCGACGTAGGTGGGCGGCACCAGAATAGTGTCCAGGGCAACCGGCAGCATGTTTGGATAGTCGAGGGTGTAATGCAGGCCGCGACTTTCCTTGCGTTCCATGGCGGACTGGATCATCAGCTCGGCCACTTGGGCCAGGTTACGCAATTCGATCAAATCGCGACTGACCTTGTAGTTGCTGTAGAACTCGTCGATTTCGTCCAGCAACAACCGCACGCGGTGCTGTGCCCGTTGCAAGCGCTTATTGGTGCGCACGATGCCGACATAGTCCCACATGAATCGCCGCAGTTCGTCCCAGTTGTGCGCAATGATCACGTCCTCATCGGAGTCGGTGACCTGGCTCGCATCCCAGACGGGCAGGGCGATCGGAACCGAAACCTGCGGCAGCTGCTCAAGAATGTCCGCCGCCGCCGAACGCGCGTAAACGAAACACTCGAGTAACGAGTTGCTGGCCATGCGGTTGGCGCCGTGCAGGCCGGTGAAGCTGGTTTCGCCAATGGCATATAGCCCCGGCACGTCGGTGCGACCCTGCTGATCGACCATCACGCCGCCGCAGGTGTAGTGCGCCGCCGGAACCACCGGAATCGGTTGCTTGGTGATGTCGATGGAGAATTCGAGGCAGCGTTCGTACACCGTCGGGAAGTGAGTCTTGATGAACGCTTCCGGCTTGTGGCTGATGTCCAGATAGACACAATCGACGCCCAGGCGCTTCATTTCATGGTCGATGGCCCGGGCGACGATGTCGCGTGGGGCCAGCTCGGCGCGAGGGTCGAAGCGTTGCATGAAGCGTTCGCCGTTGGGCAGTTTCAGGTGTGCGCCTTCGCCGCGCAGGGCTTCGGTGATCAGGAAACTCTTGGCTTGCGGGTGATACAGGCAAGTGGGGTGGAACTGGTTGAATTCCAGGTTCGCCACCCGGCAGCCCGAACGCCAGGCCATGGCAATGCCATCACCGCAGGCGCCGTCGGGGTTGCTGGTATAGAGATAGACCTTTGCTGCGCCGCCCGATGCGAGGATCACAAAGCGTGCACCGTAGGTGTCGACTTCACCGGTCCCGCGATTGAGGACGTAGGCGCCGAGGCAGCGATCACCTTCAAGGCCCAGGCGCTTTTCGGTGATCAGGTCGACCGCGACCCGCTGCTCCAGCAGTTCGATGTTCGGTCGTTGCCTGGCCTTGTCGAGCAAGGTTCTGAAAATCGCTGCGCCCGTGGCATCGGCGGCATGGATGATGCGCCGATGGCTGTGACCGCCTTCGCGGGTCAGGTGGAACTCGAATCCGCCATCTTCGGTGCCGGACTGTTCATCGCGGGTGAAAGGCACACCTTGGTCGATCAGCCATTGAATCGCCTCTTTACTGTGCTCGACGGTAAAGCGCACGGCGTCTTCGTGGCACAGGCCGCCGCCAGCATTGAGGGTGTCATCGACATGTGATTCAACGGTGTCGGTGTCATCCAGGACGGCAGCGACGCCACCCTGGGCCCAGAAAGTCGAGCCATTGGCGAGGTCGCCTTTGCTCAGTACGGCGATGCGCAAATGACCGGGCAAGGTCAGCGCAAGGCTCAAGCCGGCAGCACCGCTGCCAATTACCAGAACATCGTGTTGAAACTGTTGGCTCATTTCAGGATTCCGCTCAAAGCGACCCGGGTCGGGGTTGGCGCAAGACACCTGGATCGGCGAGTCAAGACAGCCACACAGCCCACTAGTATATAGAGGGGGGGAGCGGCACAATAGCGAGCACACATGGCATTGTGAAACTACTGTGACGGAAAATACCTGACGCTTCGTCGGATGGTTTTTCGGTCGGTTTGGCGACAAGACGACTGTATCAGCGATTTAACAGTCTTTTTCTATTCACGGTTGCACAATGTCGGTTCTGCGCAGCTATAAATATTTGGAACTTTTGCCAAAGGCCCAAGATCAATAGACCGTTACCTGATTCAAGGGACAGTGTCGGCTTCAACGCGGGATCTGTGATTTGATCCTTGCCGGCGAATCCGATGACTAGATTATTCGCGCAGCCGGGTTGACCCGCGCTGCGCTTTTCGTGCGTGCCAAATCAGAGCCCGCAGGAAACTTGCTTGGAGGGGGAGAACTTTTGCGAAAAGCCCGAGTCTATGTTTGCAAGTCTGGTTGTTTAGTTATGCAAGCCTCCTCCGAGCTTATCGAGGAGTGTTCATGCTAACCCAGGAAGAGGATCAGCAGCTGGTCGAACGCGTTCAGCGCGGCGACAAGCGAGCTTTCGATCTGCTAGTGCTGAAATACCAGCACAAAATTCTCGGGTTGATCGTGCGTTTCGTGCACGACACCCATGAAGCCCAGGATGTGGCGCAGGAAGCCTTTATCAAGGCGTACCGTGCACTTGGAAATTTTCGCGGGGACAGCGCGTTTTATACGTGGCTTTACCGCATCGCCATCAACACGGCGAAAAACTATCTGGTTTCACGCGGCCGTCGGCCGCCGGATAGCGATGTCAGTTCCGAGGATGCAGAGTTCTACGATGGCGATCATGGCCTCAAGGATCTCGAGTCGCCAGAACGTGCATTGCTGCGGGATGAGATCGAAGGCACCGTCCATCGAACCATTCAGCAACTGCCAGAAGATTTGCGTACGGCTTTAACTTTACGTGAATTCGATGGTCTGAGTTACGAGGACATTGCGGCCGTCATGCAATGTCCGGTGGGTACCGTGCGCTCCCGGATTTTCCGCGCTCGGGAAGCCATCGATAAAGCCCTGCAGCCGTTGTTGCAGGAAAACTGAGACAGCGGCGACAGCCAAGAGAGGAACGCCATGAGTCGTGAAGCCCTGCAGGAATCGCTGTCCGCGGTGATGGATAACGAAGCGGACGAATTGGAATTGCGTCGGGTATTGAATGCCTTTGACGATGTTGAAACCCG
Organism: Pseudomonas sp. F01002; assembly: GCF_004402115.1. Classification (NCBI taxonomy): domain Bacteria; kingdom Pseudomonadati; phylum Pseudomonadota; class Gammaproteobacteria; order Pseudomonadales; family Pseudomonadaceae; genus Pseudomonas; species Pseudomonas sp. F01002. The sequence continues at coordinate 276,515 of NZ_SOPU01000011.1, forward strand.
TGATACCTGGGCTCGTTATCAAATCGCTCGGGCAGTTATGCACAAGGATTTGCTGCTTCCACGTCTGGATATCGCTGCGGCAGTCTCTGCTGCGCTGGCTGACGAAGCTGTACCTGCAAAAGCCTCCCGTGGTCCATGGCGCAGCCTGGGTCGTCTGGCGGTCGCTGCTTCGGTAACCCTCGCCGTACTGGCAGGTGTTCGTCTGTATAACCAGGACGAGATCGCCGGGGTCGAACTGGCTCAACAATCCAGTCAACCAGGTCTGGCCGTTCCTCAGGTCAAGGGTCCAGCTGTATTAGCAGGCTACAATGAGAGTTCGGAAGCCACTGGCCCTATGGCCAACGGCGTATTGCAAGGTCAGCCAGGCTGGCACGATCAGCGTCTGCCAGGCTACTTGCGCCAACATGCTCAACAGGCTGCACTGAAAGGTACTGAGAGCGCTCTGCCTTACGCTCGTGCAGCAAGTCTGGAAAACCGTTAAGGAGGATCATGCGCGCCATCCCTCTACTTACGCTTCTGCTCGGTGGCTGGTTTGTTGTTCCAGCCCATGCTGATGAAGCCCAGGACTGGTTGACCCGTCTGGGCCAAGCCGAGCAACAGCAAAGCTTTCACGGTACATTCGTCTACGAGCGTAACGGTAGTTTTTCTACCCATAACATCTGGCACCGCGTCCAGGATGGCAAGGTCCGCGAGCGGTTACTCCAGCTCGACGGCTCGGCACAGGAAGTCGTGCGCATTGATGGGCGTACTCAATGCGTCAGCGGCATTCTGATAGCAGGGCTTGGAGATTCCCCCAGCTCCGCTGCTCGTACACTCGATCCACAAAAACTAAAGAATTGGTATGACCTTGCCGTCATTGGCAAGTCGCGTGTGGCCGGGCGTGCGGCGGTGATCGTTTCACTGACGCCTCGCGATCAACACCGCTACGGTTTTGAATTGCATCTGGATAAAGAAACCGGCCTGCCTCTCAAATCATTGCTTCTGAATGAACGAGGGCAGTTGCTGGAGCGATTCCAGTTCACGCAACTGGATACCGCCGATGTTCCGTCCGACAGCGACTTGAAGCCTGGCGCCGATTGCAAAACTATTGCCCTCGACAGTGACAAGGCTTCTGCAATCAAGGCAGCGCAAGTCTGGCGTTCGGACTGGTTACCACCAGGTTTCGAGCTGACCAGCAGTACCTCCCGCAAGGATCCAGAGACCAAAACCCAAGTCAACAGCCTGATGTATGACGATGGTCTGGCCCGTTTCTCGGTTTTCCTTGAGCCGTTGAATGGCGCAACAATTACTGACACTCGCACCCAGTTGGGGCCGACCGTTGCAGTTTCCCGACGCTTGACTACCCCGCAAGGCGAGATGATGGTGACCGTGGTCGGTGAGATTCCGATTGGCACCGCCGAACGGATTGCGCTATCCATGCGCAGCGACGCCACTGCAACCAAGTAGTGAGCTGAAATCGAAATGTTTGGTGAGCATTTCAACTTGCAAATATCCCCGATTTTTTCTATAGGTCAGAGCCTCTCGGCTCTGGCCTTGTTTGTTGTTCCCGGAACAAAAATACCGGCGTATCGTTCCCGGTGTTCCTTGCTCCATATCGCTTAACCATGCTCGTCGTAACGGGAGCCGTATGTCGATACCACGCTTGAAACCTTATCTTTCTATTTTTGCCACCGTGCTGGTGCTTGGTCAGGCGGTCGCTGTTCAGGCGGCCGAGTTGCCTGACTTTACTCAGTTGGTCGAGCAGGCCTCGCCTGCGGTGGTAAACATCAGTACCACGCAGAAACTGCCGGACCGCAAAGTGTCGAGCGAGCAGATGCCTGACCTTGAAGGCTTGCCGCCAATGCTGCGCGAGTTCTTCGAACGCGGCATGCCACAGCCGCGTACGCCTCGCGGTGATCGTCAGCGTGAAGCCCAATCCTTGGGTTCGGGCTTCATCATTTCGCCTGATGGCTACATCCTGACCAATAACCATGTGATTGCCGATGCCGACGAAATTCTCGTTCGTCTCGCCGACCGCAGCGAATTGAAGGCCAAGCTGATCGGCACCGATCCACGTTCCGACGTGGCGCTGTTGAAAATCGAAGGCAAGGATCTGCCGGTCCTGAAACTCGGCAAATCCCAGGATCTGAAAGCCGGCCAGTGGGTCGTGGCGATTGGCTCGCCATTCGGTTTCGACCATACCGTGACCCAAGGTATCGTCAGCGCCATTGGTCGCAGCCTGCCGAACGAAAACTATGTGCCGTTCATCCAGACCGACGTGCCGATCAACCCGGGTAACTCGGGTGGTCCGCTGTTCAACCTGGCCGGTGAAGTGGTTGGCATCAACTCGCAGATCTACACCCGTTCCGGCGGCTTCATGGGCGTGTCGTTCGCGATCCCTATCGATGTCGCGATGGACGTTTCCAATCAGCTCAAAAGCGGCGGCAAAGTCAGCCGTGGCTGGTTGGGTGTGGTGATTCAGGAAGTGAACAAGGACCTGGCCGAGTCGTTCGGTCTGGAGAAGCCAGCCGGTGCGCTGGTGGCTCAGATCCAGGATGACGGCCCGGCTGCCAAGGGTGGTCTGCAAGTAGGGGACGTAATCCTGAGCATGAACGGCCAACCGATCGTCATGTCCGCCGATCTGCCACACCTGGTGGGCGCGCTGAAGGCCGGCTCGAAAGCTGATCTGGAAGTGATTCGTGAAGGTAAGCGCAAGAATGTCCAGTTGACTGTCGGCGCTATCCCGGAAGAAGGCAAAGAGCTGGATGCGCTGCCGAAATCCAGCACCGAGCGCAGCAGCAACCGGCTGGGTGTTTCCGTGGCCGAGCTGACTGATGAGCAGAAGAAAACCTATGACCTCAAAGGCGGCGTCGTGATCAAGGAAGTCCAGGACGGTCCTGCTTCTCTGATTGGCCTGCAGCCAGGCGATGTGATCACTCACCTGAATAATCAGGCAATCGGTTCCACCAAGGAGTTCACGGATATCGCCAAAGCGCTGCCGAAGAACCGCTCGGTGTCGATGCGGGTTCTGCGTCAAGGACGCGCCAGCTTCATCACCTTCAAACTGGCTGAATAATCCGGTTGTTGGCTGAATAAAAAACCGCCTCGAAAGAGGCGGTTTTTTTTATGTCTGAAATTTTTTTCTGACAAGCGTCAGCCCATCATGTCCTTGATCATGCGCTCTTCCTCCATCAGCTCACGTTGCCGTGCGTCGATCCGCGACGACAGCGGGAAATTGGTACCTGCCTTGCGCTTGGCGAAGTCCAGTTGCTGAATGGCCTGACGGTAATCGCCAACCAAGGCGAAATACTCGGCACGGGCCTGATGCAGGCCGATGATGTTGCCCGAGAGACCGCGAGTCTCGGCCACCATGTACCAGACGTCCGGATCGTCCGGACGGCTCTTGAGCAGATTCTCCAGCGCCTTTTCCGCGTCGGGCGCACGGTTCTGCTTGAGCAGCAGATCGACTCGCACCGAATTCAGCGGATAGTTACCGGGATACTGCGTCAACATTCGGTCAACCCGGGACTGGGCGTCCGGCAGACGATTGTTGGTGATGTCCAGATCGACCTGCGCCAGGTTGTAGATGATCTCGTTCGGCGACTTGGCCAGCAGCAACTTGAGGTTTTCCCGTGCTTCATTCAGCTGGCCGCCCTTGATCTGGGCAATGGCCAGGCCATAGCGAGCGACATCATTTTTCGGGTTTTCATCAAGCTGGGCGCGAAAGCGTTTGGCGCCCAGGCCTGGGGTTTCTTCATAGATCAACTGGACCCGTGCACGAATCAGCTGATAACGCATCGTGTCTTCGATGCCGCCGGGTTTTGCCTGTTCGGCGCGGTTGCGCGTGTCAGCGATCCGCGACTCGGTCACCGGGTGAGTCAGCAGAAATTCCGGAGGCTTGGCGTCAAAGCGGTATTGGCGCGCCAATCGCTCGAACATGGTCGGCATCGAGCGCGGGTCGTAACCGGCCTTTTCCAAGTTGAGGATGCCGATGCGGTCGGCTTCCTGTTCGTTCTGGCGAGAGAAACGCCGTTGTTCCTGAACGGCCGCCGCCTGCGTACCCGCAATGGCCGCGATCCCGGCATCGCCGGCGCCGGCTGCGGCAATCACGATCCCGGCCAGCAGCGCGGCCATCATCGGCACTTGCATGCGCTGTTGGGCTTCGACGCCACGGGCGAAGTGGCGCTGCGACAAGTGAGCCAATTCGTGAGCGAGTACCGAGGCGTATTCGCCTTCGGTCTGGGCATTGAGGAACAAGCCACCGTTAACCCCGACAATGCCGCCCGGTGCGGCGAAGGCGTTGAGTTGCGGGCTGTTGATCAGGATGAACTCCAGGCGCCGGTCATTGACCTGGCTGGTCTCTACCAGCCTATAGACGCTGGATTCGACGTAGTCCTTGAGCTGTGGATCGTTGAGCTGCGAAACCTGGCTGCGCAACAGCGCCAGCCAGGCACGGCCCAACTGATGTTCCTGTTGCGGCGAGACGATGGCAGAACTGGCGTCGCCGAGTGACGGCAGGTCGTCGGCGAAGCCCGGTGAGGCGAGCAGGCAAGCGAGCGTCAGCAGGGTAGGGCGCAAAAAAGTCATGCACAAAGCCTTAGTCGACAAAGACCTTACTGTAGCCGGACACTACGCTTGGGACCAGATATTCTAGCCGCTCAACCACCTGAACCGGAGTGATGTAATGACCGACGCTGTAGCCCATGACGCCGAACTCGACGCCAGTGGCCTGAATTGCCCCTTGCCGTTGCTGAAGGCCAAGCTGGAACTCAATCGACTGGCCAGCGGCGCGGTGCTCAAGGTGATCGCCACCGATGCGGGCTCGCAGCGCGACTTCCGCACCTTTGCCCGATTGGCTGGTCATACGCTGCTTCGTGAAGAAGATGAAGCGGGTGTTTACCGCTACTGGTTGAAAAAAGCCTGAATTCTGCTGCGTTCGTTTCTAAGGATTATTGATGTTCAAAGTGTTACGCGACTGGATTCAGCGCTACTTCTCCGATGAAGAGGCCGTTGTGCTGGCGGTCCTGCTGTTTCTGGCGTTTACCGCCGTGCTAACGCTGGGCGGCATGCTTGCGCCAGTGCTGGCCGGGATGGTGCTGGCGTATCTGATGCAAGGGTTGGTCGTCACTCTCGAACGCCTGCGCATGCCGGGCGGGTTGGCGGTGGGGTTGGTCTTTGCGTTGTTCATGGGGCTATTGCTGGTGTTCATCGTGGTTGTGGTGCCGTTGCTCTGGCATCAGTTGATTACGCTGTTCAACGAGTTGCCCGGCATGCTGGCCAAATGGCAGTCGCTGTTATTGCTGCTGCCCGAGCGCTATCCGCATCTGGTATCCGACGAGCAGGTGCTGCAGGCCATCGAAGTGGCGCGGGGCGAGATTAGCAAGTTCGGTCAGTGGGCGCTGACGTTCTCGCTGTCGAGTCTGCCGCTGCTGGTGAACATCATGATCTACCTGGTGCTGGTGCCAATCCTGGTGTTTTTCTTTCTCAAGGACCGGGAGATGATCGGTCAGTGGGTGCGTGGTTACCTGCCCCGTGAGCGGGCGCTGATCACCCGCGTCGCTCATGAGATGAACCGGCAGATCGCCAATTACATTCGCGGCAAGGTCATCGAGATTTTCATTTGCGGTGGCGTGACCTACATCGGTTTCGTTGTTCTGGGGCTGAACTACGCGGCGCTGCTGGCATTGCTGGTGGGTGTGTCGGTGGTGGTGCCTTACGTCGGCGCTGTGGTGGTAACCGTGCCGGTCATGCTGATTGCACTGTTCCAGTGGGGCTGGAGCGATCAGTTCATTTATTTGATGGCGGTTTACGGGATCATCCAGACGCTGGACGGCAACGTGCTGGTGCCGCTGCTGTTCTCAGAAGCGGTCAATCTGCATCCGGTGGCGATCATCTGCGCGGTGTTGTTGTTTGGCGGGCTGTGGGGGTTTTGGGGCGTGTTCTTTGCGATTCCGCTAGCAACCCTGTTCAAGGCTGTACTGGACGCTTGGCCGCGCAAAGAGCCGGTGGTGGCGCCGCTGCTTTAACTATCTGGCCTGATTATTCAGTGAGATTAAGGGCCTCTTCGACTTGCTCGCGAAGGCGTCCGAACAGGCGCCGAAATAATCAGGCCTTGTTCAAAGCCTGCGCCGCAGCCAGAACAGCATCCACATGACCCGGCACCTTCACACCACGCCATTCCTGACGCAGCACACCGTCCTTGTCGATCAGGAACGTGCTGCGATCAACGCCCATATATTCTTTGCCATAGAGTTTTTTCAGCTTGATCACGTCGAACTGCTGGCAGAGCGCTTCTTCCTTGTCGCTGATCAGCTCGAAGGTGAACGCCTGCTTGGCCTTGAAGTTTTCGTGTGATTTGAGGCTGTCGCGGGACACGCCAAAGACTTCGGTATTGGCGGCTTTAAAGGCGTCGAGCTGGTCACGAAAGCCCTGACCCTGAGTGGTGCAGCCTGGAGTGCTGTCCTTCGGGTAGAAGTAAATCACCACCTGCTTGCCTTTGAGGCTCGCGAGGTTGACGGTCTGCCCGCTGGTGGCGGGTGCTTCGAAGTCGGCAACCGGTTGGTCGATGGCAACGGCCATGAAAGCTTCCTTACATTGGGTTTTGTGGGCGCCACGGTTCGATCAGGGCATCCAGGTTCAGCGCGTCAGCGAAATCCAGGAACTGATCGCGCAGCCAGCTGATTTGCACACCGGCCGGCAAGGTCACGGTAAACGTGGCATTGAGCATGGTGCCGCCGGTTTGCGGAGCCTGATAGGTGTCACAGGTCAGGTTTTCCAGCTCGACGTTGTGGTCCATGAAGAACTGGCACAGCTCGTTGATGATGTCCGAGCGGTAAGCCGAGCTGACATAGGCGACGTATGGCAGGGCCTGAGGACGATTCTCCAGCGCTGCGCTACGCACCACATTAACCGTAAAGGCGTGCTTCTTGGCGAGGCTCGGCAGGCTGCCTTCGAGGCGCGCCAGGGCGTCCCAGCTGCCGGAGATCTCGAGGATCAACGCGCTGCACTCGCCATGACGCGTCAGGCGAGAGGTGACCACGGCGCAGCGGTTTTCATGGCTGGCGCGGCACAGGACGTTAGTCAGCTCCATGGGGTTGGCGCCGAGGGCACTGATGACAAGGAATTGTTCGCGAACTGTGGGGGTGGACATGCAGCATTCCTAAAACGATGAGCGGTCGATACTTCTACGGGCTTTTTTTGCCGGGAGCGAGCCTGCGGATGCGAATTCAAAAAACCCGAGCCGCAAGGTTGCAACGTGCTCCAGAGTGGCAAGAGCGAGGGGTAGCAACGCTGGATCGGGGCTTGTGATGCCGAAAATGGAGGCTGGAACCCGGCGTACGAGCTTATCAGTACCGATCAAAGTCTGAAGGGTAGCGAAAAGCAGCGCCAAGGGGAATGGCAGCAGCGCAGTACTTCGCTTGTACAAGCATCTTGGCGCCAGTACCATTACCGCTCTCTTTTTCCGGCAGGAGCGGTTGCATGATTGCGGGCAGTATGGTGGCACTGGTCACACCCATGGATGCACAAGGTCGTCTCGACTGGGACAGCCTGAGCAAACTGGTGGACTTTCACCTGCAAAACGGCACCCACGCCATCGTGGCGGTCGGCACCACAGGTGAATCGGCCACCCTTGACGTGAACGAGCACATCGAAGTGATTCGTTACGTGGTGAAGCAGGTTGCAGGGCGCATTCCGGTGATCGCCGGTACCGGCGCGAATTCGACTCGCGAAGCCATCGAGCTGACCACCAATGCGAAGACCGCCGGCGCCGATGCTTGCCTGCTGGTGACCCCGTATTACAACAAGCCGACCCAGGAAGGCTTGTACCAGCACTTCAAGGCCATCGCCGAAGCCGTCGACATCCCGCAGATCCTTTATAACGTGCCCGGCCGTACGGCGTGCGACATGCTGGCCGAAACCGTGATCCGCCTGTCGACCGTGAAAAACATCATCGGTATCAAGGAAGCCACCGGCGACCTGTCCCGCGCCAAGGCCATCATCGACGGCGTGAGCAAAGACTTCCTGGTGATCTCCGGTGACGATGCCACCGCAGTCGAGCTGATTCTGCTTGGCGGCAAGGGCAACATCTCGGTGACCGCCAACGTTGCGCCGCGTGACATGGCCGACCTGTGCAACGCTGCTCTGAAAGGCGACGCCGTGACGGCCCGCGCGATTCACGAAAAGCTGATGCCGCTCAATAAAACCCTGTTTATCGAATCCAACCCTATCCCCGTGAAATGGGCACTGCATGAAATGGGCTTGATGCCGGACGGTATCCGTCTGCCGCTCACCTGGCTCAGTGCTGCCTGTCACGAACCGCTGCGGCAGGCCATGCGCCAGTCCGGCGTCCTGGTTTAATTGAGGAAGTACTACGCATGAAGCGATTGGCCGGACTTTCCGCACTTGCCTTGATCATCTCCAGCACCAGTGGCTGCGGATGGGTCTGGGGCCCGGAAGGTTATTTCCGTGACCGCGGTAGCGATTACCTGGAAGCGCAACAGACTGCACCCATGCAATTGCCGTCGGATGTCAGCACCGCCAAACGTCTGGATCCGCTGTTGCCGATCCCGCGCAACGTGGCCGATGACACCGTCAAGGGCGAGTACATCGTGCCTCGTCCGCAGCCGTTGTCGGCAGGGGCCGACGCCAGCGCCTACTCCCTGCAAAAGACCGGTGATTCGCGTTGGATCGTCGCACAGAACCCGCCGGCCGAAGCCTGGCCAGTGGCCGTGCAGTTCTTCCAGGACAACGGTTTCCGTCTGGACGAACAGCGTCCGCAAACCGGCGAATTCACCACCTCCTGGCAGCATTCCGACGAACTGTCCGCCGCAATGGCCAAGCGCCTGAGCGCAGCTGGTGTCGGCGCTGACAGCGAAACCCGCGTGCGGGTCCGCATCGAGCCAGGCGTGCAGCGCAACACCAGTGAAATCTACGTGGTCAGCGCCGAGCGTCCTGCCGGTAGCACCTCCGACGTGGCCTTCACCAACCGTTCGGTCAACACTGGCCTGGACGCGGCACTGGTCGACGACATGCTCGCGAGCATGAGCCGCACTTCGGAGAAGGGCGGTTCGGTCTCCATGCTGGCGTCGCGTGATTCCGATACGCCAAGTCGTGTCAGCCTGAGCGAAGACGGCAGCGGTAACCCTGTCCTGAACGTCGGCACCGATCTGGATCGTGCTTGGTCGAGCGTCGGTCGTGCGCTGGAACAGGGCGAATGGCGCGTAGAAGACATCAACCGCAGCCTGGGTCTGTATTACATCAACCTGTCTGAAAAAGCCGAGAAGAAAGACGAGAAACCTGGTTTCTTCAGCGGCCTGTTCGGCAGCGCGCCGAGCAAGGAAGAAGTTGAAGCCCGTGCCGAGCGTTATCAGGTTCGCCTGAGCAAGGTTGGCGACAACGTCCAGGTCACCGTCGAGAAAAACATCAACACCGTGGCGCCGGCAGATGTGGCGCGCAAGGTATTGAGCGTGATTCAGGACAATCTGGGCTGATCACATGCGTTTTGCCGTTCTCGGCAGCGGTAGCCAAGGGAACGGCACGCTGATAGCCAGCGCTGACACGTATGTGCTGGTGGATTGTGGTTTCTCCCTGCGGGAAACCGAAAAGCGCCTGCTGCGCCTGGGTGTGAACCCTGCGCAGTTGAGCGCGATACTCGTGACCCACGAACATGCCGACCACGTGCATGGCGTGGGTTTGCTGTCTCGGCGCTACAATCTGCCTGTCTACCTCAGTCGCGGTACCCTGCGCGGGATGCGCAAACCAATTGAACCGGCTGGCCTTCTGGCCGGCGGCGAGCAACTGCAGATCGGCGCACTGAGCATCGGCGTCATTGCCGTGGCCCATGATGCACAGGAGCCGACGCAATACGTCTTCAGTGACGGTGAACGGCGCTTTGGCCTGTTGACCGACCTGGGCTCGTATTGCAACAAGGTGCTGGACGGCTATCGGGACCTCGATGCGTTGATGATCGAGTCCAACCATTGCCGTGACATGCTGGCTCGCGGTCACTATCCGTACTTTCTCAAGCAACGGGTAGGCGGTGAACTGGGGCATTTGAACAACCATCAGGCGGCATTCCTGGTGTCCGAGTTGGGCTGGCAAGGCCTGCAACACCTGGTCCTGGCCCATCTGAGCAGCAAGAACAACCTGCCGCAGCTGGCCCGGCAATGTTTTGTCGACACCCTCGGGTGCGACCCGGACTGGCTGCAACTGGCCGATCAAGATTCAGGGCTCGACTGGCGACACATCGCCTAGCCCACCTACTTAGCAAGCGGAGCCCATCATGGAAAAACGTGAAGAACTCTACCGCGGCAAAGCCAAATCGGTTTTCAAGACCGACGACGCTGACCGCTTGATCCTGCTGTTTCGCAACGACACTTCGGCGTTCGACGGCAAGCGCATCGAGCAACTCGACCGCAAAGGCATGGTGAACAACAAGTTCAACGCCTTCATCATGCAGAAACTCGAAGCAGCCGGCGTGCCGACTCAATTCGACAAACTGTTGGGCGACAACGAATGCCTGGTGAAGAAGCTCGACATGATCCCGGTCGAGTGCGTCGTGCGTAACTACGCCGCCGGCAGCCTGGTCAAGCGCCTGGGCGTCGAAGAGGGCATGAAGCTCAACCCTTACACCTTCGAACTGTTCCTGAAGGACGACGCCAAGGGCGACCCGTTCATCAACGAATCCCACGTCGTGGCATTCGGTTGGGGCACTGCCGAGCAACTGGTTCGCATGAAAGAACTGTCGCTCAAGGTCAACGAAGTCCTGAGCAAACTGTTCGACGACGCCGGCCTGCTGCTGGTCGACTTCAAACTGGAATTCGGCGTGTTCTCCGACGGCTCCATCGTCCTGGGCGACGAATTCAGCCCGGACGGCTGCCGTCTGTGGGACAAGGCCACCGGCAAGAAAATGGACAAGGACCGCTTCCGTCAGGGCCTCGGTGACGTCATCGAAGCCTACGAAGAAGTCGCCAATCGTCTGGGCGTACCGCTTTAATCGACGCAAGCATCTGATAGCACGGAAAAATTTCGCTTAGGGGGTTCGCTTCCGGCAAAAGTGTTGTTATGATGCGCGCCGTTGGAGAGATGCCAGAGTGGCCGAATGGGACGGATTCGAAATCCGTTGTACCTTCACCGGTACCTAGGGTTCGAATCCCTATCTCTCCGCCATTATTGAATAAGACTAAGCCCCTGAAATTGCTAAAGATTTCAGGGGCTTTTTCGTTTCTGGCGTTTCGTTTCAGGGCAAATTGGCCGCCTGTTTTCCCGGCGAGCGGTACGACTTTCTCGCGAAACATCAGCGGTATCGCTCTTTGCTATCGAACCTGAGCTCTCGCCCGGATCACCCACAATCCCAGCAAAGTCAGAACGGCAAAGCCCCCACCCATCAAGAAAGTGCCTTGGAAGCCTACCGTGTCCCACAACGCCCCAGCGATGACGCTGGCCAGCAGCAAGGTCAACCCGGTCAACAGATTGAACATGCCAAATGCCGTCCCGCGAAGTTCAGCCGGCGCGCAATCGGCGATCAGGGCGGCGAATATCCCTTGGGTAAACCCCATGTGCAGCCCCCATAGAACGACGCCGACGACCAGGCCATCGATACCCGGCGCGAACGCCAGAGTCAGGTCGGCAGCAATCAGCAATATCAAACCTGCGCCGAGCACCGCCACGCGGCTGACACGATCAGACAAGGCCCCGGCGGGATAGGCTGACAGTGAGTACGCCACCCCCATCAGGACAAGCACCGCTGGCGCCCACATCGGCGCCAACCCGACAGCCTGACCGCGCAGAATCAGAAAGGCTTCGCTGAAACGCGCCAGGGAGAACACCGCAGCGACACCCACCACCCACCAGTAGCCAGCGCCCAGTCGGGCTAATTCCCGCCGGCTCAAAGGCGCACGCACCCGGTGCGTCCCTTCCACTTGTTTGGGCTCATGAACGAACACCAGCAGCACCGCGACGGCAAGGAAGGCCGGGATGACGGCCACCCAGAACACAGTCTGGAAGTGGTTCGCGGTTAGCCACATCAATCCGATCGCCAGCAACGGTCCCAGGAATGCACCAACGGTATCCAGAGTTTGCCGCAGGCCGAAAGCGGCCCCCCGTATCGCGGGCGGCGTGATGTCGGCCACCAACGCATCGCGCGGGGCGCCGCGAATACCTTTGCCAATGCGGTCGATAAAGCGAGCCCCGATCAGCCAGTCCAGCGAGCCCGCCAAAGGAAAGATCGGTTTGGACAGCGCCCCCAGCCCATAGCCCAGCGCCGCGAGCAGTTTGCGCTTGCCCAATCGATCACTGAGTGCCCCGGAGAATACCTTGGTGATAGAGGCCGTAGCCTCGGCTATGCCTTCGATGAGACCCACGGCCAAAACGGAGGTACCCAGTACTGTGACCATATAGAGCGGCAACAACGCATGGATCATTTCTGAGGAGATGTCCATCAGCATCGAGACGAAGCCCAGCGCCCAGATACCCCCAGGCATGGTGCGCCAGACGTTGCCGGTTGACGCCTTCTCGATTGGCGCAGTAACCGAAGTGTCACCCGACTTGTCAGTGGTTTTCATCATGAGCCTCGAAAGCCTGTTTTGGCGTAGGCATCTAATAGCGCCTCGCACCCCAGCAGCCGCGTTGCCGCTACCTTCGCCAAGATACGCTGTATCGATGAGTGATTTCGATCAAACAGTTGCGCAATCTGCTGAAGAAAGTCGCCTTTCTGCCAGCGATCCCACATCAGCTTTTTCTGGCTTTCGGTGTAACCCTGGTCATTAGCTATCATGCAATACAGAGCAAATCACCGGATGACGGGGGAATGCATGAAGAGATGGCGACGGTTTTGGGTGTTTGTGAAGCTGCTGGCAGCATTTACAGCCTGCCTGGCCGCTGCTGTTCAGGCTTTTAGCTACATGTTGGAAAGTCCCGACGCAGCGCAAATGCACCCGTTGAGCATTGTGGTGGTTGGACTGATCTTTGGCTTCATCACCTATGGAATCCTTTCACTGATTGAAAGGGCTATACGGGGTTTCCTGCCCCATCCTGACCCAGTCACCACCACGGTAGCGGCTCAACCCCAGACAGAACTTGAGGAAGATGCCGTGCTGGCGGAAGAACAGCCTTTGGCCCTGTCAACTGACGATTCAACTCAGCAGAAAAATCAGTGAACTGTCTGTGAGACATGTATCTGGGCGATCATCAAAGGCTCGAATCAGAGTTTTTGCGTCGGACCAGACAGCATCGCAGCGTAAGAAAAATATGCCTCTTCAAGGGAAAAGTTACTTAGCGCAGTCACCCAATTTACCGCCCCCCGAATCTGTTGGTCGTTCCGCCAATCAAGGCTGAATCTGCGAAACATCCCCTGACATTGAAAGACCCTGCCTCAAAACGACCTCATCTACTCTGGTTTCGCAGGTCACTGATCTGCCGTCATCAGCAATCGCAAGGAGCGAGCAATGTATTTTGAGATTTACAGGCAAACCCGTGGCATCGTACAGACCGGCAAAGGTCAATGGCGGTGGCGTTTGAGGGCGGGAAACCATGAAACGATTGCCAGCGGGGAGGCTTACGTCAACAAGTCTGATTGTGTGCATGCCATCAGTTTGATCAAAGGGACCCACGATCAGACCCCGGTCAAGGAAATCTAGGCTTCAGGTGGTGAAGCTGCTCCGTAAGAGCAGCTTCGTTTCAACGGGCGGTCTTACGGTTGTGAGTGGCCCAGTTTTCGTTTGATCAGGTCGTAGACTTCCTTGTGGGTGGAGTTGTGCAGGGTATTACTCTTGCAGGCCAATTTGAGAAACGTTTTAACCTCTTCTTTGGCGTGAGGGTAAAGGCCGGCGACGTAGTCGGCTTCATGGTCCTGAGTGCAGTTGAAGTGTTTGTCGTCTTTCGCTTTATCTCTAGCCATTGATGGGCTCCTTTGAGTTCAAATGGTTGGGTGGTCAGGGCTGTTTTGCCCTAAACGTTGCTGAGCTTAGAGACGCAATCGCTTCCCGCCAGATGAACAAAGAAATCAGGAAGAGGATGTAAGACCAAGCCGTTGCCTTAATCCGGATTAAACGCAAACTGCTTGAGTCGCATAGACGCCGATTGCGACACCTACCTAAACTGTCATCAGATTTGGGAGCGGGGTCAGTGGATGAATCGTAACGAACTACGCAAGGCCGACATCAACCTGATGGTGGTGTTTGAAACGCTGATGCTCGAACGCAACGTCACCCGGGTGGCGGAGAAATTGTTTCTCGGCCAGCCGACCATCAGTTCGGCGCTCAATCGCTTGCGCACGATGTTCAACGATCCGCTGTTCATACGTGTCGGGCATCGTATGGAGCCGACGGCGCGGGCCGAGGAAATTATTCTGCACCTGTCTCCGGCGCTGGATTCGTTGTCGGTGGCGTTGAGCCTGACCCATGATTTCGACCCCGCCAGCAGCACCATGACCTTTCGTATCGGGCTGTCGGACGATGTCGAGTTTGGCCTGCTGCCGCCGTTGCTGCGTGCCTTGCGCCATGAAGCACCAAAGGTGGTGTTCGTGGTGCAGCATGTCGATTACTGGCGGATTCCGGATTTGCTGGCGTCCGGCGATATCACCGTTGGTATCAGCCAGACTCGTGGGCTGCCGGCCAACGCCAAGCGCAAGTTGTTGCGGCACATCCTGCCCTGCATTTTGCGCGCGGACGCATCGGACACACCGCTGACGCTCGATGAGTATTGCGCGCGACCGCACGTGCTGGTTTCCCACACTGCCAATGTCAGTGGTTACGCCGATGAGTGGCTGGCGGAGATTGGTCGCACGCGCCAAGTCGTCCTTTCCGTGCCGCAATACAGCTCGTTGCCGGCCTTGCTGCCGGGACCGATCTGATCGCCAGTCTGCCGGACTACGCCGCCGAAGCGATGGCCGCGTCCGGCCAGCTGTTCAAGGAACCGTTCCCGTTCAAGGCGCCGACCCTGGATCTGTCGATGGTCTGGCTCAGCCATGTCGATACCGACCCGGCCGAGCGCTGGTTGAGGTCGCGGCTGGAGGCGTTCATGAGTGAACGCGCGGTTTTACCGCCTGAGTGAGTAGGGCGATGCTGTGTAATATGTACGACCTTTCTGCCAACTTTCAGGAGCTCAGTCATGCCTCACCTGCACATGGAATACACCGCCAACCTGCCCGAGCTCAATGCCGACGTGGCGTTAATCCGGCTCAACAATGCGTTGGTGGCCTCCGGTCAGTTTGCTGCCGAATACGACATCAAGAGCCGAGCGGTGAAGGTTGATACGTTCAAGGTCGGCACGGCGTTAGGTGAACGGGCCTTCGTGCATGTGAAACTGTCACTATTGAGCGGTCGCTCACCTCAGATCAAGAAGCAGTTGTCCGAAAGCTTGCTGGCGGTGGTTCAGGATCTGTGTGAATGGCCAGCGGATGTTGAAGTCCAGCTGGCCGTGGAAATCCTCGACATTGATCGAGAGTCCTACACCAAGGTCGCCATCAGCCACTGAGTTTCAGGCCATTTCCTGCTCGGCGCAGGCCTTGACCACTTGCTCGCGCAGCCAGGTGTTGGCGCTGTCCTGATCGACATTCTGGCTCCATTGCATGTCGAGGCTGAAACCCGGCAAGCCATTGGGCGCTTCGCAATGATTGAAGATCGCGTCGTTGGCCAGCAATTGTTGGATACGTCGAGGCAGAGTCAGGATGAAGTCGGTGCCGGTGATCATCTTCAGTGCCGCGCTGTAGCTGTTGGAACGCGCGACGATCTGCCGTTTTTGCGCCTGCTGCGCCAGCCAGCCGTCGACCATGTTGGTGGTGGAGGTCCAGGGTGTCGGGAACACATGCCTGCGTTCGACGAAGGCTTGCAGGCTTAAACGCGGCTCCGGCGGTGTGGCACGTTTATCGAAGACACAGACCAGGTCGTCCTCCAGCAGCATCCGGGATTTGAAATCGCCATGACTGCGATGAAAGTTCGGGCCGAAGCAAATCACCAGGTCGAGGCTGCCGTCGCGCAGCTCTTCGGCCGGGATGTCGGTTTCGAACTTGTGCATGTTGACCATCACGGGAAGGTCGGCGAAATCGAAGCTTTTCAACAGGCGCGGCAGGATCAACTGCTCGAAGTATTCCGGTGCGCAGATATTGAAGGTGACTGATTGCAGGGTGGGGTCGAATGCTGGCGCACCGGCGTGACACAGATTGATGCTTTCCAGGATCTTCAGCACGTGGGCGTACATGGTGCTGGCTTTGTAGGTGGGGCGCATACCCGCGCGGGTATTGATGAACAGCTCGTCTTCGAAACTGGTGCGCAGCTTTTTCAGGCAGTAACTCACGGTGGACTGGCTGACGCAGAGCGCCTCGGATACACCGCTGACGCTGCTTTGCTCATACACGGCGATAAACACCATGAGGTCCTGCATATCGAGCTTTCTAAGCAAGTTACTGTTCAGCATCCGTTGGGTCTCGCTGTGCTCCTTGCGCTGACTGTGCGCAAACTTGTGCGAGTGATCCTAACGGAACGATGGTGCCAGGAGAATGCCCCGTAGGAACTTTCATGGAAAGTTGTGGGGCAATTCCAGAGGCCTTCAGCCCTGAACGGCTGCAGGCACCGCGCGGCGGCTGGACATCAGCAGTGCCAACATACCGATGCCCACCAACAGCGCGCCGATGATTTCCAGCGGCAATGGCGACTGACGTAACCAGAACCAGTGAAACAATGTGAGGAACAGCGTGCTCAGGTAAATGTAGGAAATGACCGAGGAAGGGGCGATAACGCCGATGGCCCGATGCAGCAGCCAGAAGGTCGCCAGCGTGGCGAACACCGCTAGGTAAATCAGCCACCAGAAATCGCTCACGGTCAGCAATGACGCGGATCGCCAGCCGCCGCTTAATCCACAGAATGCCAGCAGAAACAGCGCGCCGAACAGCATGTTCCAGAAAGTCATGCCCACTGGGCCGCGACCCTTTAGGCTGCTGACCTTGAGCCGTTGACTCAGGGGCGAGTAGAGCGCCATCGCCAGGCAACCGACGCCATACACCGACACTGCATACAGCGAAGGCAGCTCACCAGGGCCTGCGCCTTTCAAAACCAGCAACACGGCCCCGGCAGCGGCAATCAGCATCGGCAGCACCCGCTGTTTCAGGTTGCTGTCGGGCATCAATATGGCTTCGAACAACAATGTCAGCAGTGGTACCAAGGTGAACATCGTTCCGGTATTGACGGCCGAGGTGTAGCGCAATGCCTCGAACAGCGAGCCGAAATACACCGCCAGCAGCAAGCCGAGCGCGGCATGGCCGAACAGTCCACGGGCGGTCATGGCGGTATCGCCTTTGAACAGCAGCAGCGGCAAAAATACCAGGGCGCAGAATAACAGGCGCAAACCGGTCAGCAGGATCGGGTCGATGGCCTGGCTGACCTGTGCTGCCGCAGAAAACGATGCAGCGATCAACAGTGCCCAGAGCAGCATGCCGACGTGAGCGGCGGCGAAACCGGTGTGTTTCATGATGTGAGTTCCTGGGTCAGCGAATGTGTTGGGCGTAATGCCGCGGATCGAAGCGCAAGACCATCAGGATCATCAGTGCCATGACGCCGGTCAGTGACCACCAGGCCCATTCGAAGCTGCCGAGCTGATCGCGGATCAACCCGGCAATCAGCGGTGAGAGACCGGCGATCAGGTAGCCGATGCCTTGCACGAACGCGGTCAGGCCGCCGGCACGCTGGGGATTGTCCAGATGATCCAGGACACAATCAGGCTCATCGGGAACAGTCCGCCGATGCCGAGCCCCAATAGACATGGCCACAACAGACTCAGGTACTGCGGGCTGAGAATAAGCCCGCAAAAACCCGCCATGATCAGCGCCAGCAACACTACCAGCACCACGCGCCGGTCACGGCTGCGGTTGGCGATGGCCGGTGTCAGCAGGCCAGACAACACTTCCATGGCGGTCAAGAAACCCAGCAGCAACCCGGCGTTTTGTTCGCTCCAACCCTTTTCCACGTAGTACGGCGCCAGCCAGGCCAGCACACAGGTGTAGGACGCCGTGCCCAGGCCGAAGAAGATGGCGAGCAGCCAGGCGCGGGAATTGCCGAAGAAGGATTCATTGCGTCGCGTCTGAGCAGGCTGCGCCGGCAGCCTTTCACGTTGCACGCACCAAAACAGCAGCGCTACCAACGCCATCGCCGCCCAGATCGCCAGGCCTACGCGCCAGCTGCCGGTGCGGATCATCACCAGCGGCGCAAACGACGCCGCAATCGCTGCGCCGCCCATGATCGACGTGACGTAGAGCCCCATGCACACGGAAACGTTATCGCTGAAGCGGGATTTGATCAGCGCCGGCATCAATGCCTGGATCAGCGCGATACCGATACCCGCCAGTACGGCGCTGAGGATCAGTTCGGCCGCCGAATCGAGGAACAACCGCGACACCGTGGCCACGCCGATGATCAGCAGCGAGAGCACCACGGTGCGTTGTTCGCCGATTCGTTGGCTGACGCCCAGCCCAAAGAACATCGCCAGCCCCATCGCCATCACCGGCAGCATGGTCAGCAGCGAAGCCAGGCTGAAACTCAGTGCAATATCGCCGCGAATCGCCGACAGCAAAGGACCGACGGCGGC
Organism: Pseudomonas sp. F01002; assembly: GCF_004402115.1. NCBI lineage: Bacteria > Pseudomonadati > Pseudomonadota > Gammaproteobacteria > Pseudomonadales > Pseudomonadaceae > Pseudomonas > Pseudomonas sp. F01002. The sequence continues at coordinate 295,070 of NZ_SOPU01000011.1, forward strand.
CATGGAAGGCCGCAGGTTCAGAGCGACAAGAATGATGCTGAACATCAGCCAGAGGGCGGGGCGGGAGATTGCGCGAACGTTTTCCATCTATCGGACCTTGAATGACCAGGAGCCGATTAGGCGCGCGAGGCCTGGAGGCCGCAAATCAGAAAGTCCGGAATAGTATTTAGAAAATAAATAGCACTCCGCTCGCCCTGTAGCAGCTGCCGAAGGCTGCGTCCGGCTGCGAAGCAGGCGCAAATTCTGCCACCGGATTAACCTGCCATACCGCATTGGCTGATTTAACGTCTGCTTCGCAGCCGGACGCAGCCTTCGGCAGCTGCTACAAGTACCGTGGTGCTGCTCAATTGTTTAGCCAGCCCACAACCAAAGTTCTTCAAATCCCGATTTAACGACTTAACCTCCCGTGTGACGCTGCTGCTCATCTGTTCTCTGCGGTTTTCTCTATGGACGATCGTCCAGTCGCACTTCCCTCCGAATTAGCCTTTTGGGCGCTGTGGCACTGCCGTCACGCGCGCCCACCGGATTCCTGCATTTCCCGTTGATTGTTCTTACAGGTCCCGCGCTATACGCCGGGATCAAAGCGGCGACGCCTGTGCGTTTGCCTGACGCGGAAATAAGAGAATTCCCATGAGTGTTGCCACGACATCTTTCGCCTCCAAGCAAGAAGCCCTGACCTTTCTGGAACAGAACCCGGATATCGAGATGTTCGAGTTGTTCATCCTCGACAACAACGGTGTACCTCGGGGCAAGTTGCTGCACCGCGATGAATTGCTGGCGGTGTACGAAAGCGGGCGGCCATTGCCGAGCACCATTCTTGGCCTGACCATCAACGGCGATGACGTGGAAAACTCCGGCCTGGTCTGGGACGTTGGCGATATCGACTGCCGGGCGTACCCGATCAGCGGCAGTTTGACGCGCATGCCATGGCGGCTGATGCCTACGGCGGCGGTGCAGGTCAGCATGCACCCGAAGGAGGGCATGCCCGCGACGATTGCCGATCCACGGCATCTGCTGGCGAAAGTCATCGAAGGCTTGCAGGCCGACGGTTATTACCCGGTGATGGCGGCGGAGCTGGAGTTCTATCTGTTGGATCAGCAGCGCGACAGCAATGGTCGGCCGCAACCGGCGCGGGATGTCGATGGTGGACGACCGCGAGGCACTCAGGTTTATGGCTTGCGTGAGCTGGAGCAAATCGAACCATTTCTGGCCGATCTCTACAGCGCCTGCAAACTCCAGGGCATTCCGGCGCGCACGGCGATTTCCGAATACGCGCCGGGGCAAGTGGAAATCACCCTCGAACACCGCACAGATGCCTTGCAGGCGATGGACGAGGCGGTGCGCTACAAACGGCTGGTCAAAGGTGTGGCCCACAAGCATGGGATGACGGCGTGCTTCATGGCCAAACCGTTCGATGACCTGGCGGGCACTGGCATGCACATGCACGTCAGCCTGGCCGACAAGGAAGGCAACAACCTGTTCGCCAGCGAAGCCCCGGACGGCACGCCACTGCTCAAACAGGCGGTCGGCGGGATGCTCAGTACGTTGCTCGATTCATTGCTGCTGTTCTGTCCGAACGCCAACTCTTACCGTCGCTTCCAGACCAACAGCTATGCGCCGCTGGCGGCCACCTGGGGCGTGGACAATCGCACCGTGAGTTTGCGCGTGCCCGGCGGGCCGGCGTTCTCACGGCATATTGAGCACCGAATCTGTGGCGCCGACGCCAATCCATATCTGGCGGCTGCGGCGATTCTGGCCGGGATCCATCGCGGTATACGCGAACAACTCGATCCTGGTGTGCCGGTGGAGGGCAATGGCTACGCGCAGGCCACGGAACTGTTGCCGACTGACTGGTTGACTACGTTACGAGCGCTGGAAGGTTCGATCTGGGCTCGGGAAGCGTTCGGCGGTGAGTTCCTCGGCGTGTACCTGGCAGTAAAACGTGCCGAGTATCGACAGTTCATGGGGGAAGTCGGCGAGCAGGACTGGCGTTGGTATTTGAATCAAGCCTGAACAGAACCTGAAGCATTCTCAAATAAGTTGACCGTTTTTGCCTCGTGCCATGAGCCAACTAATCGTTGGCTTCTTTTTCACAAAAAATTGATGGTTGGCAGCCTACACTTAGTGATGTTACGGCCAATGAAATTTTCACATTTGGCGAAGGCACTTTTATTCAGGAACAGCCGATCATCATGTTGAAGATTAAAGCCGTGCGCCCCGAGTGGGTGACACTGATTTCCAGCGCCTTTCTATTGGCAGGATTCAATTTCGTTCTCTGGCAACACCTGTTTGAAATCACGGCCTCTGACGGTCAAGGCATCGTCATGCGTGTGGCATTCGGGGCGATGATCCTTGCTGCTTTCAATATTGTGCTGACCCTGCTGGCGTTCCGGCCGGTAATGAAGCCCGTTTTGACGCTGATCTTTATGGTCAGTGCCAGCGTCGCGTACTTCATGGGTCAATATGGCGTGCTGATTGACACCGGCATGTTGCGTAACTTTGCGCAAACTAATGCGACGGAAGTGCGTGACTTGCTGTCGTTGAAGTTGCTTGTTTATATCCTTGTGCTGGGTGTTTTGCCGTCGTTGTTGTTGTGGCAGATCCCGGTTAATTACCGCCGCTGGCACCGTGAGCTATTAAGTAAAGCACTGGTAACTGTCGCGTCGGTTGCCGTGATTGGTGGCGTTGCACTGGTTAACTATCAGGGCCTGTCTTCGTTGTTTCGCAATCATCATGAATTGCGCCTGATGGTCGTGCCAAGCAACTACATCGGTGCCTCTTTCGGCTTTCTGCGTGAGCAGGTCGCGTCTGCGCAGCAGCCCTTTGTCAAACTGGGTGAAGATGCCCAGAGAAATCCCGCCTGGCAAACCCATGAGCGCAAATCCCTGACCGTGCTGGTGGTGGGCGAAAGTGCCCGGGCCGAGAACTTCGGCATCCTGGGGTATAACCGTGACACCACCCCCAAACTGAGTAAAGAGGCCGGCCTGATCGCGTTCACCGACGTGCATTCCTGCGGGACGGAAACAGCCGTGTCGGTGCCGTGCATGTTCTCCGACATGGGCCGCAAGGATTACAACGCCAGCAAGGCAAAGAACCAGGAAGGCCTGCTGGACGTACTTAAACGCGCGGGTCTCGACGTGATCTGGCGCGATAACCAATCGGGCTGCAAAGGCACTTGCGATAGGGTGACCGTCGACGACGTCAGTAACCTGAAAGACCCGGTGCTGTGTGCCAATAGCGAATGCCGCGATGAAATCCTGCTGCAGGGTTTGCAGCACTTCATCGATACCCTGGATAAAGACACGGTACTGGTATTGCACCAGATGGGCAGTCACGGTCCGGAATACTTCAAGCGCTACCCGAAAGAGTACGAGCGCTTCACCCCGGTTTGTGAAAGTAACGCCCTGAATAATTGCAGTCGCGAAAGTATCGTCAATGGCTACGACAACACCCTGGTGTATACCGACCACGTGCTGTCGACCCTGATCGATTTGTTGCGCAACAATCAGGACAAAGTCGATACCGCGATGCTCTATTTGTCGGACCACGGCGAATCCCTGGGCGAGTACAATTTGTTCCTGCACGGGACGCCTTACATGCTCGCGCCGGAACAACAAAAGCATGTCGCGATGTTGGCCTGGTTTTCCGACAGCTATCAAAAGTCGTTCTCGGTGGACGCTAATTGCCTGCAACAGAGTCGTGAAAAGCCCTTGAGCCAGGACAACCTGTTCCATTCGATGCTCGGTTTGCTGGAAGTCCAGAGCAAGGTGTACAAGCAGAATCTGGATATGTTTGCCGGATGTCGTGGTGCGGTGACCGACGGCGTGTTGGCCAAAAAGTGAGTACCTCAACCTTTTTTTCATGCCCCTGTCGCTAACTTGCGGCCGGTAGAGTTTCCCCTGAGAGCCATTGCACATGTCCGCTCAACCCCCATCTGCCATCGAGCTTGAGATCGCCCGGCGCTACGATCAGGAGCACGCCCGCGTCTGTCTTCAGCCGCGACCGCGTGGCCTGGCCGGGCGGTTGACGTTCTGGCGTGACGAGCAATTGGTGCGCAACGCGCTCAAGGCTGCCGGCGAACCGGGTCTGGTTCTTGATTTGGCTTGCGGTGTCGGGCGCTTCTGGCCAGTACTGGCCGAGCATGCAAACCGGGTGATCCTCGCGGCCGACCCGTCGCAGGACATACTCGATCATGCCCGCACTCACCATCCGCAGAGCCTGCTGAAACGGGTCAAGACCTTTCAGAGTTCAGCGTTCACCATCGGCTTGTCGGCGAATGCGGTTGACTGCATTTTTTGCATGCAGCTGTTTCAACACATCGCCTGCCCCGAGCATCGTTTGGCCATGCTTAAGGAGTTCCATCGGGTCAGTCGCGATACGGTGATTGTGGGGGTTCGGGTCGATGCTCATTTCAAAGGCCGGCGCACGGATGCACAGGGCGTTCCGGCCCGACCGTTGGCCAGCAAGGCCGACGTGGAAGCCGAGTTCAAGCTCGCAGGTTTGCGCGTGCTCAGTCATCAGGACTTCCTGCCCGGCTGTGCGCGGATGCGCGTCTACGTACTGCGTAAGGCCGGCTAGTCTCCGCTTGTCAGACATTTCTTGCCGTCTGGCAGGCATTTTCGCTAAAGCTCTTGTTCAGTGGAGGCGCGGAAATCGCCGGGGGCGATATATACTGCGCGCCATTCTTCAAGGGAGAGCCGTGTGGCCATCGATATTCACTGGATTCGCGACAACGATAGCCTCGGTCAGTTTTGCGCCGAGTGGCAGCAGCTGCCATTCGTTGCCCTCGACACCGAATTCATGCGGGTCGACACCTTTTATCCGATTGCAGGCCTGCTGCAGATCGGCGATGGCGTACGCGCTTACCTGATTGACCCGCTGAGCATCGACAACTGGCAGCCTCTGGCCGCGTTGCTGGAAAACCCGGCCGTGGTCAAAGTCGTCCATGCGTGCAGCGAAGACCTCGAAGTCCTGCTGCGCCTGACCGGCAGCCTGCCGGCGCCGTTGTTCGACACTCAGTTGGCCGCCGCTTACCTGAACCTCGGTTTTTCCATGGGGTATTCGCGGTTGGTGCAGGAAGTGCTCGGCATCGACCTGCCCAAGGGCGAGACCCGTTCCGACTGGCTGCAACGTCCACTTTCCGACACCCAAATCAGCTACGCCGCCGAAGATGCTTTGCACTTGGCGGAAGTTTTCGTACAGCTTCGTCCGAAGCTTTCTGACGACAAGTACGCCTGGGTCCTGGAAGACGGCGCCGAGCTGGTGGCCAACCTGCGCCGCGAAGTTGATCCGTATGAGGTCTATCGCGAAGCCAAGCTGGCCTGGAAGCTCTCCCGTGCCCAACTCGTCGTATTACGTGAACTGTGCGCCTGGCGCGAGCGCGAAGCCCGCGCCCGTGATCTGCCGCGCAACCGCATCGTGCGTGAGCATTCCCTGTGGCCGCTGGCGCGGACTCAGCCGGACAACCTCGGCGCGTTGGCGAAAATCGAAGACATGCACCCGCGTACCGTGCGTCAGGACGGCGAATTTCTGCTTGATCTGATCAAACGCTCTGGCAGTGTGTCGCCTGATCAATGGCCGCCTGCGGTGCCGGAGCCTTTGCCGGTGGACGCCGCCACGCTGGTCAAACAGCTGCGTGCGATCGGCCAGGCCGAAGCCGAGCGCCTGAACATTGCGCCGGAGCTGATGCTGCGCAAGAAAACCCTGGAAGCGCTGCTCAAGAGCGGCTATCCCAATGGTCCTTACCAATTGCCTGATTCGCTGCGTGGCTGGCGCCGCGAATTGATGGGCCAGGCGCTGCTCGACAGCCTGGCCACCGCCGGAGAACAGCCTTGAAACGTATTTGCTCCATTTATCGAAGCTTGAAGAAAAACGAGATGTACCTCTATGTGCTCAAAAGCGATGCACTGGAGCGCGTCCCGGAAAGTCTGATGGCCGCCTTCGGCAAACCGCATCACGCCTTCGACCTGGTGCTGACCCCCGAGCGTAAACTGTCGCGCGAGGACATCACCGTGGTGCTGGAAAACCTTGAGAAGCAGGGTTACCACTTGCAAATGCCGCCGGCCGAAGACGAATACATCGAACACTTGCCGGAAGAATTGCTGCGCCGCAACGACCCGATGTGACTGGCAGACAGGCTCTGTTCAGAGCCTTTATGAAACACTGGAATGATTTTGGCGAGGGCCAGGGCGATGGAGCGTTACTCCATCGGCGGCCGTCTGCACTGTTTTTGAAAGGTTTGAACCATGCGCGTTCTGATTGCTGAACACGACCACCCGGTGTACGCCCAGCTGTTGCGTCAAGCAGCGCCCGACCTGGAAGTGCTGACCAGCGGCGACTCCGCCGAACTGGCCAGCCAGGCCGCTGATTGTCCGATCTGGCTCGGTCAGCCGGACCTGCTGGCGACCTTGCTGCGTCAGGGCCACGAGCCACAATGGCTGCAATCGACCTGGGCGGGCATTACGCCGCTGCTGGCCGACGGCTTGCCTCGCCACTATCGCCTGACCCGGGCAGTGGGGATTTTCGGTCAAGTCATGGCCGAATACGTGCTGACCTACATGCTCGGCCACGAGCGCGAAGTGCTGCCGCGGCTGGTCAGCCAGGTCGAGCGCAAGTGGGACAGTCGCCAGGGCCAAAGCCTGGCCGGGCGTAAAGTGTTGATCGTCGGCACCGGTGACATCGGCCAGACCGTGGCGCAGTTCCTGGTGCCGTTTGGCGTCGAGTTGTACGGCATCGCCAGCGAAGCCCGTGAGCAGGCGCCGTTTGTCGAAGTCGGGGCGCTGGCTGATCTGCCGCGTCTGGTCGGTGAGGTGGATTACGTGATCAATCTGCTGCCGAATACGCCGAACACCCACGACCTGTACGACGCGGCGCTGTTCAAGCAATTCAAGCCGACCGGGTTGTTCATCAACGTCGGACGCGGCGTGGCAGTGGTCGATGCGGACCTGGTGGAAGCTTTGAAAGAAGGGCATCTGGCCGGTGCTGTGATCGACGTCTGTCGTCAGGAGCCGCTGCCGCAACGTCATCCGTTCTGGACCGCTTGGGGCCTGCTGCTCACTGGCCACAGCTCGGCACCGACCTCGCCATCGATGATGGTGAATCTATTTGTCGAGAACCTTCGGGCGTATCAGGCGGGTGAGGCATTGCGCGGGGAAGTGGATTTCAATCGCGGGTATTGACTTCACCGCAATCAAAATGTGGGAGCGGGCTTGCTCGCGAAGAGGCCGGCACATCCAACATCAATGTTGACTGACAGACCGCTTTCGCGAGCAAGCCCGCTCCCACATTGGATCTTCATTGTTGGTTAGAGGGTGAAATCACCCTCGGCGGCCAACTCGCTCAGCGGACGACGCGGGCTCGGTTCTTCACGTGCTTGCAGGTAATCCGCCAGCGTCGCCTTGTCGCCCAGTTTGCCCACCGCTACCGCAGCGTGCAGCGCATAACCTTCTGGAATGTTCAGCTCCTTGCGGGTCAGGTCCTGGTCGAAACCGGCCATGCCGTGGGTGTGCCAGCCGCTGATGCTCGCTTGCAGCGCCAGATGGCCCCAAGCGGAACCCGTGTCGAAGGTGTGCCACAAGGCCGGGGTCTCTTCGGTGGCGCCAGGCACCGCGAAGGTGGTTTTCGAGATAACGATTACCAGTGCCGAGGCGTGTTGCGCCCAGCTGCGGTTGAATTCGTTCAGCAGCCCCAGATAGCGCTCCCAGTTTGGCGTGTCGCGACGCGCATACAGAAACCGCCAAGGCTGCGAGTTGTAGGCCGATGGCGCCCAACGTGCAGCTTCGAAGAAGCTCAGCAGAGTTTCTTCGGAGATCGCTTCGCCGGTGAAGGCGCGGGGCGACCAGCGGTCGGTGAACTGAGGGTGGATGGCATAGTCGGCAACGCGTGGATTAGCACTCATCAGGAGATTCCTTGCTACGTTTGAAGGTGAGGGGCGACGCAAAACCCTACTGGGCGGCACAATAACTGACAAGCTCGTTTTTACCGGCAGTCGCCAACGCTTGGCCCACAAGGGCCTTGGCACTAGACTGGCGGCCTTTTCACCACCTGATGTTGATGCTTGAACCATGGCCGCCAAAGTCGAACAGTTCTGGATACGCAAAACCCTCGATCAACTCGATCAAGAGGAATGGGAATCGCTGTGTGACGGCTGCGGTTTGTGCTGCCTGCAAAAGCTCGAAGATGAAGACGACAACAGCGTCTATTACACGCGTATCGCCTGCAAACTGCTGGACCTAAAAACCTGTCAGTGCACCGATTACCCGAACCGCCGCGATTTCGTCCCCGACTGCATCCAGCTCACACCGGGCAAGGCTGACGAATTCAAATGGTTGCCGCCGACCTGCGGCTATCGACTGGTCAGCGAAGGCAAGGACCTGCCGCTTTGGCACCATCTGGTGTGCGGTGATCGCGATGCGGTGCACCACGAACGTATTTCCCAGTCCGGGCGCATGCTGGCCGAAGGCAGCGTGGCTGAAGACGATTGGGAAGATCATCTGATTTTTCGGGCGGGTTAAACGCCAAGCGATTTAACGTTTCACGAAGGAGTGTGTATGGCTGTGGGATTGCGGCTGGCGTTGACCTTTGGGCTTTTGGCTCTGAGTTCGCCCGTGTGGGCGGCGAAGAAGGTCGATCTGGATTATCACGTGCGCCTGTTGCCGCAAAGCGATCAGGCTGAAGTGCAGTTGACGCTCGCTCAGGGTTCGGCGGTACGCAGTCTGGATTTCGACCTGGGCGATGGTAGTCACTACAGCGATTTCAAGGCCGATGGCCAATGGCAGCTCACGCCGGGCAAGCAGGCCCGTGGTGTCTGGCGTCCGGCCGCCGACAAGGCCAGCCTGACCTACCGCGTACGCATCAGCCACGGACGCAAGAGCGGCAGCTTCGATACGCGCATGACGCCAACTTGGGCGTTGATGCGCGGCGATGATCTGGTGCCGGCAGCCAAACTCGATCAGCAGGACGGCATTGAGCTGGTTTCACGCCTTGAATTCGAATTGCCCACCGGCTGGAAAAGCGTCGAAACCGCCTGGCCGCGAATCGGCAAGAACAAGTTCCGGATTGATAACGTCTCTCGATTGTTCGACCGGCCCACGGGCTGGATGCTAGCCGGCCACCTCGGCAGCCGTCGCACGCGGCTTGGGGAAACCGAGGTCACCGTCGCCTCACCTCTGGGCCAGGGCATGCGCCGCATGGATGTGCTGACGCTGCTGACCTTTGTCTGGCCGCAAGTGCAGGCGGTGTATCCCCGTCATCCCGTCAAACTGTTAATCGTCGGTGCCAACGACCCGATGTGGCGTGGCAGTCTGGGCGCGCGCGAATCGATCTATCTGAACACGCGTCTGCCGATGGTCAGCGAAAGCGGTACCAGTGCGCTGGTGCGGGAATTGGCGCAGGTGTTCGGACGGATCAACGATCAACAGCGCAGTGACTGGATCAGCGAAGGATTTGCCGAGTATTACGCCATCGAACTGGTGCGCCGCGCTGGCGGCATGAGTGATGAGCGGTATGAGAGTTTGCAGAAGAAGTTGGCCAAGGACAGCCAGAACGTCACGACCTTGCGCGCTGAGCAGGTCAGCCCGGCGCAGGTGTCCAAAGCGGTCGTGTTATTGCAGGAACTGGATCGCGAGATTCGCCTGAAGACCCGCAACAAGCGTTCGCTGGATGATGTGTTGCAGGGGGCGATGCATTTGGAGAGCGTGGATACCAAGGAATTTGTTCAGCTTGCCGAAAGCATCATTGGTGAATCGTCCAAGGTCCTCGATACCGAGTTACTTCAGTAATACCGCTATCGCGAGCAAGCTCGCTCCCACATTGAAATGCGGTCACCTGTGGGAGCGAGCTTGCTCGCGATGAGGCCCTTCGACTCACCACAATGTCTGGATCAAACCCCGGTTTTAGGCGACTTCAACGAATCATTACCGGTCACGGTAGCGGTATTGGTCGCCGCTTCAGCATTCGCCTTCAACCGGTTCAACTCTTCACCCGCCCGCTGAATCTTCGCCCGCACGTTGTTCATGTCCTGACGGCTTTTCTCCAGCAGGCTTTTCGCCGAACTGTGCCCGGTAATACCACGGGCCAGGGCTACACCGCCGATCGCCACTTGAATCAACCCGAACACGCCACCGCGACGCAGGCCCTTGCCGACCATCACCACACCGCCGGCCAGGGAAGCAATGCGTTCCCAACCCTCAACGTTTTGCTCAGTGTGAGTCTGGAACGGGGTGGATTCGATGCGTTCTACGCGATTGAGTTCGCTCATGATCTGTCTCCTGGCTGGAATGGCTTTCAAGAATAGATAATTAAGCTGACTGCCGAGGCGGGCGGCTTGTTCCATCGGATGTGCGGTGAATCAGCGAAACTTCGCCCCGGAGCGGGTGTTGAGTCCCTTGGACAGGCGGTCATAGAGCACGACGTTGACGGTGGCCGCCAGGTTCATGCAACCGGTGGTCGGGATGTAGACCACGTCTTCGCACCAGTCGCGAATCTCTTTATCCAGCGAGCCGTCTTCCGGGCCGAAGATGTACAGCGCGCGGTCCGGATGGGTGTATTCCGGCAGCGAACGGGCGCCGTCCACCAGTTCCACAGCGACCGGAACGCAGCCCAGCGGCAGGATTTTTTTCAGGTCGTCGATGCCGATCAGCGGAATGTCGTAGTGGACGCGCTTGGTGTCGGTGACGAAGTCGGCGGCGCGCTCATAACGTTTGCCGGTGTAGAACACGGACGCCACGCCATAACAGCCAGCGGCGCGCATCACCGAACCGACGTTCTCCGGTGATTTGGGGTTATACAAACCAATGCAGCTGTACCGTTTGTCTGCCACGAGCGGGTGCCTTCGGGGAAAAAACGGCGATTATACGGGGATTGGGGGAGGGGTGTTCGGTTTGGAGATTGGTGGTGTCTGGTCGGCCGTCTTCGCGAGCAAGCCCGCTCCCACATGGATCCTGAGTGTTCACAAATGTTGTGTTCACAGAAGATCCCCTGTGGGAGCGAGCTTGCTCGCGATGAGGCCAGGTCAGGCGCTGAAAATATTACTCGTCTTTCTTCATCAGGCCGGCCAACGCCGCAAACGGGTTATGCGTCGCCTTGGCGATTTTCGGCGAGCTCAGCGAGCCTTCACCAAAATACTGCTGGTCGGTGTACCGAGAGTGTTCATTGTCGTGGCAATACAGGCACAACAATTCCCAGTTCGAGCCGTCCTGCGGGTTGTTGTCGTGGTTGTGGTCGCGGTGGTGCACGGTCAATTCGCTCAGGCGCTTGCCGGAAAACTCACGAGCACAGCGGCCGCACACGTGCGGGTACATTTTCAGGGCTTTGTCGCGGTAACCCATTTCCTTGTCGCGCTGGTTGTCGGCAAGGATGCGGTCCAGTTTCGACGTGTTGGTCGGAGGCGTTGACGAACTCATGGGTTCACCTTTGTAAAAAGACTAATGACGGTATTAATCGCAGTTTAGCTCAGCCCTTGAGCTTCTCGGCAATCCAGATGGTGTGGCGGGTGCCTTTGTTGCCGTGGGCGAAGACCTGGACTTCCTCGGCCTTGAAGTCGGCCTTCTTCAGTTTGTCGGAAAACTGTCGGTCAGCGCTCGCGGACCAGACGGCCAGCACGCCTTTGGGCCGCAGGGCCTTGGCGCAGGCGCTCAGGCCGCCAGCGGAGTAGAGCCAGCTGTTGGCCTTCTGGGTCAGGCCTTCGGGGCCGTTGTCGACGTCGAGCATGATCGCGTCGAAACCTTGCGGCTCTGCCTGCAGGACTTTGGCCACGTCTTCCATGCGAATGACCGTGCGCGGGTCAAGCAACGGGTTCCCGGCTTTCTCGCCCAACGGCCCACGGTTCCACTCCACCACCCCCGGCACCAGTTCGGCGACCACCACTTCAGCGGTCTTGCCCAGGTGCTTGAGGGCCGAGGCGAGGGTGAAGCCCATGCCCAGGCCGCCGATCAGCACGCGCGAATTCGGCCGGCCGGCCACTTTACGGCACGGGATCTCCGCAAGAGCGTCTTCGGAGCCGTGCATGCGGGTGTTCATCAGTTGCCCGCCGTCGCCGCCCTGGATCTTGATGACGAAATCCTCACCGTATTCGAACAGGCACAAGGCACCGCCATTTTCAGGAATTGGAGTGGTGTCGAGCAGAACGAAACGTTTCATGGGACTCACTTGAGGAGAAATTGGCATAAGAGGGGGAAGGCAAACACGCGCAGTTGGGAGTAGCCTGCAAAAAGACAACAAGGCCAACGGAGCCATTGATGAAGCGCACCATTCTAACGGTCATTGCCTTGGCCGCGCTCTCGATAACTGCAGTGCAGGCCCAGCAGTTGCAAACCATTCCGACCAACCCGACGCCGATGCCTGGTTCACCCGGCACCGCGACCCCGACACCGTACCCGCAAATCACCCCGACCGCTGCGCCCAGAACCGGGCCCGGCAGTGGTGGCCCGCCGTTGGTGCCCATTGAAATGCCTAGCCCGCCCAGCAAGGACCAGCCACTGCCGGGGCTGGAGCAAAACCCGTCGAAAACCAAATCACCCGGCGGTTAAACCTGCTGCGAGAGCAGTTGTCCATCGGCCATGCGCAAGCGTTTGGAGAGGGAGACGGCGAGGGCACGGATGATTTTGGCGGCGATTTTCGGCGCATCGTTGAGCATCTTTTCCAATGAATCCTTGCCCAGATTGAGCAACTGACAATTGCTCGCGGCCACGCAACTGGCCGAGCGCCGTTCGCCGTCGAGTACGGCCATTTCGCCGAACGCCCGACCGCTGCGCAACGTTGCCATAGTCACCAGGTGCCCGTCGCTGTTGGTTTTCTGCACTGCCACCTGGCCGGTGTGGATGATGCACATGAAGCTGCCGGCATCACCCTCATGGAAAATATCTTCGCCCTGAGCAATGGTGCTGATGCTGAAGTAGCCCGAGGCCGTGGCGAAGTCCGCCGGCAGCAGTTGATCGAACAGGCCACAGTCCATCAGCCAGTCGCGAATTTCGTTGTTCAGTAAGGTCGGTTCTGACATGTCGTCACGGTCTTTTTCTTGTGTCTGTTGCTGTTCCGGCTTTTTGGGTCAATCACAGATCCCTTGTGGGAGCGGGCTTGCTCGCGAAGGCGGTGTGTCAGACAACATTGATGTTGAATGTGATGGCCTCTTCGCGAGCAAGTCGGATCGCCGCACCGCCGCTCCCACAGGGGATGTGTGGTGTATCGGCGTCCGGCGTCAGGTGTTAAGACCAACACACCGGGCCAAGTTCCTCAGGCGATGCCCAAAACCTTGAAAACAAATGCGTATTCGAGTGCTACGTCACGCAATCCCTGATAACGACCGCTCATCCCGCCGTGCCCGGCACCCAATTCGGTCTTGAGCAGCAGGGGATTGGTGTCGGTTTTGGTTGCGCGTAATTTCGCCACCCACTTGGCTGCTTCCCAGTACTGCACGCGACTGTCGTTGTAGCCGGCGATCACCAGGGTCGCCGGATAAGCTTGTGCGGTGACGTTTTCGTACGGGGCGTAGGCCTTGATCCGCTCATAGACGTCCGGTTCTTCAGGATTGCCCCACTCGTCGTACTCGGTGACGGTCAACGGCAGATCCGGGTCGAGCATGGTGTTCAGCACGTCGACGAACGGCACTTCGGCAATCGCAGCAGCAAACAACTCCGGGCGCTGATTGAGCACCGCGCCGATCAGCAGACCACCGGCGCTGCCGCCGCTGATCGCCAATTGCGATGGCGTGGTGAAGCCATCGGCGATCAGGTGTTCGGCGCAGGCGATGAAGTCGCTGAAGGTGTTGTGTTTGTGTTCCTGCTTGCCAGCGCGATACCAGGCTTCACCCAGTTCACCGCCGCCACGCACGTGAGCGATGGCGAACGCCACGCCACGGTCGAGCAGACTCAAACGGGCGTGGGAGAACCACGGGTCGAGGCTTTCACCGTAGGCGCCATATCCGTACAGATAAAGCGGCGTCGGCTTGCCGAGTGCTTCGCGTTTGACGACGAGGCTGATCGGCACTTTCGTACCGTCAGGTGCCGTCGCCCACAAACGCTGACTGACGTAGGCATCGGCGTCGAACGGGCCGAGCACCGGGGTTTCCTTGAGGACTTTCTGCTCGCCGTTGCCCAATACAAGTTGTCGGATTTGCGCCGGACGGTTCAGCGCTTCGTAGCGCAGGCGGATCCTGTCGCTGACGAATTCCAGGCTGTTCTGCACGTGCAGGCTGTAGGCCGCATCCGGTAATTGCACACGGTAGCTCGGCAGGTCTTGCGGATGAACTTCGATGATCGGCAAGCCACCCTCACGCAAGCTCAGGGTCACGGCCCCGGCGTTCAGGCTCATGCCTTCGATCATCACCGTGTCGCTGTGGGGGATCAGGTTCTGCCAGTCGGCCTCGGTCGGCGCCACGCCGGTGTCTACGGCGTGGTACAGGGCAAAGTTGATGCCGTCGCGATTGGTGCGAATGAACCAGGTCCATTGACCGTCGAGCGCGCCGTGGTCGACGTCGTACTCATGGTCTTCAACCCTCGGTGCGATGCAGGTAAAAGCCTGCTGCGGCTGGAACGCGTCAAGCACCCAGACTTCGCTGGTGGTCTTGCTGCCGAGGGACAGCAGCAATTGCTGCTCGGAACTGGAGCGGTAGCAATGCATGAAGAATCGACCGTCCGGCTCATGGAACACTTCTTCAGCCGCCGTACCGTCCAGCCGATAGCGGAACAGTTTGTGCGGGCGATGGGTGTCGTCCAGCTCGCCGAAGAACAGCGTCAGGCTGTCATTGGCCCAGGTCATGCTGCCGTCGCAATCCTGGAATTCCAGTTCGCTGACACGGCCGTTGGACAATTCCTTCACGAACAGCGTGTAAATCTCATCGCCCGTGGCGTCGATGCTGTAGGCCAGACGCTGGTGATCCGGGCTGATACTGAACGCGCCCAAGGAAAAGAAACCGCCTTTGGCCAGTTCGTTCGGGTCCAGCAGCAGCTGTTCCTGGCTTTCGTCGAGCTGCAGGCTGTCATCGGCAGGGCGCGGGCAGCGGTAGTGACGGGCATATTCATCACCGGCCGTGGTGCGCGTGTAATACAGGTACGGACCCCAAGGGGAGGGCAAGGACAGGTCGGTTTCGAGAATCCGGGCCTTGATCTCTTCGAACAGGGTTTCACGCAACCCGGCCTGATCGGCGGTTTGCGCCGCTTGGTAGCGGTTTTCCGCTTTCAGGTAGTCGAGCACCGCGTCGGTGTCGCGCTCCTGCAACCAGGCATACGGGTCGTCGCCTTCGGCCTTGTGGGCAATCGGGGCGCTGGTGACGTTGGCGGTTAAGGGCATGAAGGGCTCTCGGACGATGTACGGAATAAGGGTTTTTCAGGTCTTGATGCCGCTGCAGACCCCTGTGGGAGCGGGCTTGCTCGCGAAAGCGGTGTATCAGACAACAATGATGTCGACTGACACTCCCTCTTCGCGAGC
>NZ_SOPU01000011.1:310536-311628 GCF_004402115.1 Pseudomonas sp. F01002
GTAGAGTCATCTTGAAGGGCTTCCGAAAGGAAGCCAAGAGCTTGGGTACCCAATCCCAAGAAACAAAACCCTCCCAGAAGTCCAATGCCTTCAAGGACTTGCCGCAGCGGCGGTGGCAAACTCAAGGTCGATTAGCGCTCGGTGGCTCGACCGCAGTACTGGATTTTCCTGTATTGGAGTGCCTACTACACATCAGCCCTATTCAGGGCTAAACCCATGCGGGAGAGAATCCCCGCTGGGGTTCCCTCCTGCTTTTGAAACAGGAGGTAACAATTCTTTGGGCATGCTGCTTCGGCAGTCCCTGTTCACATCAAACCGGAGACATGAGCGAAAGCTCTGTCTGTCATTGTTCAGCCATTGCCTGTTTGGAGTGGCAGCGGACTCGTTGTGCGACCAACGATAGCCTAGGAAGACATGCGTCACTGGTAACAGTGAGGTGTGAAGCTCTTCTCACAATGTAGTCCCCATCAGGGTGTGCTTTTGCCGCGAGGCAAAGCATAGATGCTCGGAGCAGTGCCGGGTTGAGACGCTAGGCTGGTTGGCATGGGTAACGTAAGTGAACTGCTGATAAACGCCGTGATTATAAACAAGCCAAAACTGCTGTCAGGCTTGAGCCAAAAGGCACGTGGTCGGATACCTCTGTAGAGGCTTGAGGTACGTCGTCATAGGACCATCGGTGAAAAGGCAGACCCTAAACCAATCGTGTGACAGGCAGGGAACGTGGTAAGCCCGTATGGCTGCCCTTCGGGCAGGTGAACCGTAAGGTGAGCTGTTGGCTGTGCGGGTATGGGATCGCAGAGAAAGCGAAAGCCGGGCTGTAATGGCTCGGATAGGGGTTGGGACATTACCCCACGGGAAACCGGGCAGACTTCTGCGTGGTCTTTCGTCGCATGAACTCTGAGTAAACCTGTCTCAATGAACGTAGAGGCCCAGCTGTAACGGACCTTTTATTAATCTAGCCCTGACGGGAGCGTCCATTCCCGTCAGGGGATGCGTACGTCTTTCGCTTGGGGAAACTTGAGAGGAAGGCAGCATGTTAGAACATAGCCAAATGGCCGTGTCTGCGCCTTCCGGCGCTCCGCAGCACTGGCA
>NZ_SOPU01000012.1:0-3196 GCF_004402115.1 Pseudomonas sp. F01002
CATCGTTTCACTGCTGAGTTCGGGATGGGATCAGGTGGTTCCAATGCTCTATGGTCGTCAAGAAATTCGGTAGCCAGGTCGTGGGCCTTTTCAGGTTCACGCTCCAGCGAATGGGTATGCGATAGTTGGGTGTTTTGTGAGTATCTCGAACTTTCGGTTCGTTTCGTCTTCACACACCGCAATCTGGTGCTCTTTCGCTTTTTAGCTCGAAGCATGCAAATTGCTTGGGTGTTATATGGTCAAGCCTCACGGGCAATTAGTATTGGTTAGCTCAACGCCTCACAGCGCTTACACACCCAACCTATCAACGTCGTAGTCTTCGACGGCCCTTCAGGGGACTCAAGGTCCCAGTGAGATCTCATCTTGAGGCTAGTTTCCCGCTTAGATGCTTTCAGCGGTTATCTATTCCGAACATAGCTACCCGGCAATGCCACTGGCGTGACAACCGGAACACCAGAGGTTCGTCCACTCCGGTCCTCTCGTACTAGGAGCAGCCCCTCTCAAATCTCAAACGTCCACGGCAGATAGGGACCGAACTGTCTCACGACGTTCTAAACCCAGCTCGCGTACCACTTTAAATGGCGAACAGCCATACCCTTGGGACCGGCTTCAGCCCCAGGATGTGATGAGCCGACATCGAGGTGCCAAACACCGCCGTCGATATGAACTCTTGGGCGGTATCAGCCTGTTATCCCCGGAGTACCTTTTATCCGTTGAGCGATGGCCCTTCCATACAGAACCACCGGATCACTAAGACCTACTTTCGTACCTGCTCGACGTGTCTGTCTCGCAGTCAAGCGCGCTTTTGCCTTTATACTCTACGACCGATTTCCGACCGGTCTGAGCGCACCTTCGTACTCCTCCGTTACTCTTTAGGAGGAGACCGCCCCAGTCAAACTACCCACCATACACTGTCCTCGATCCGGATAACGGACCTGAGTTAGAACCTCAAAGTTGCCAGGGTGGTATTTCAAGGTTGGCTCCACGCGAACTGGCGTCCACGCTTCAAAGCCTCCCACCTATCCTACACAAGCAAATTCAAAGTCCAGTGCAAAGCTATAGTAAAGGTTCACGGGGTCTTTCCGTCTAGCCGCGGATACACTGCATCTTCACAGCGATTTCAATTTCACTGAGTCTCGGGTGGAGACAGCGCCGCCATCGTTACGCCATTCGTGCAGGTCGGAACTTACCCGACAAGGAATTTCGCTACCTTAGGACCGTTATAGTTACGGCCGCCGTTTACCGGGGCTTCGATCAAGAGCTTCGCGTTAGCTAACCCCATCAATTAACCTTCCGGCACCGGGCAGGCGTCACACCCTATACGTCCACTTTCGTGTTTGCAGAGTGCTGTGTTTTTAATAAACAGTCGCAGCGGCCTGGTATCTTCGACCGGCATGGGCTTACGCAGTAAATGCTTCACCCTCACCGGCGCACCTTCTCCCGAAGTTACGGTGCCATTTTGCCTAGTTCCTTCACCCGAGTTCTCTCAAGCGCCTTGGTATTCTCTACCCAACCACCTGTGTCGGTTTGGGGTACGGTTCCTGGTTACCTGAAGCTTAGAAGCTTTTCTTGGAAGCATGGCATCAACCACTTCGTCACCCAAAGGGTAACTCGTCATCAGCTCTCGGCCTTAGAATCCCGGATTTACCTAAGATTCCAGCCTACCACCTTAAACTTGGACAACCAACGCCAAGCTGGCCTAGCCTTCTCCGTCCCTCCATCGCAATAACCAGAAGTACAGGAATATTAACCTGTTTTCCATCGACTACGCTTTTCAGCCTCGCCTTAGGGACCGACTAACCCTGCGTCGATTAACGTTGCGCAGGAAACCTTGGTCTTTCGGCGTGGGTGTTTTTCACACCCATTGTCGTTACTCATGTCAGCATTCGCACTTCTGATACCTCCAGCAAGCTTCTCAACTCACCTTCACAGGCTTACAGAACGCTCCTCTACCGCATCACCTAAGTGATACCCGTAGCTTCGGTGTATGGTTTGAGCCCCGTTACATCTTCCGCGCAGGCCGACTCGACTAGTGAGCTATTACGCTTTCTTTAAAGGGTGGCTGCTTCTAAGCCAACCTCCTAGCTGTCTAAGCCTTCCCACATCGTTTCCCACTTAACCATAACTTTGGGACCTTAGCTGACGGTCTGGGTTGTTTCCCTTTTCACGACGGACGTTAGCACCCGCCGTGTGTCTCCCATGCTCGGCACTTGTAGGTATTCGGAGTTTGCATCGGTTTGGTAAGTCGGGATGACCCCCTAGCCGAAACAGTGCTCTACCCCCTACAGTGATACATGAGGCGCTACCTAAATAGCTTTCGAGGAGAACCAGCTATCTCCGAGCTTGATTAGCCTTTCACTCCGATCCACAGGTCATCCGCTAACTTTTCAACGGTAGTCGGTTCGGTCCTCCAGTTAGTGTTACCCAACCTTCAACCTGCCCATGGATAGATCGCCCGGTTTCGGGTCTATTCCCAGCGACTAGACGCCCTATTAAGACTCGCTTTCGCTACGCCTCCCCTATTCGGTTAAGCTCGCCACTGAAAATAAGTCGCTGACCCATTATACAAAAGGTACGCAGTCACCCAACAAAGTGGGCTCCCACTGCTTGTACGCATACGGTTTCAGGATCTATTTCACTCCCCTCTCCGGGGTTCTTTTCGCCTTTCCCTCACGGTACTAGTTCACTATCGGTCAGTCAGTAGTATTTAGCCTTGGAGGATGGTCCCCCCATATTCAGACAAAGTTTCTCGTGCTCCGTCCTACTCGATTTCATGACTAAGAGATTTTCGCGTACAGGGCTATCACCCACTATGGCCGCACTTTCCAGAGCGTTCCGCTAATCTCAAAGCCACTTAAGGGCTAGTCCCCGTTCGCTCGCCACTACTAAGGGAATCTCGGTTGATTTCTTTTCCTCAGGGTACTTAGATGTTTCAGTTCCCCTGGTTCGCCTCTTAAGCCTATGTATTCAGCTTAAGATAACCATCTTATGATGGCTGGGTTCCCCCATTCAGACATCTCCGGATCAAAGTCTGTTTGCCGACTCCCCGAAGCTTTTCGCAGGCTACCACGTCTTTCATCGCCTCTGACTGCCAAGGCATCCACCGTATGCGCTTCTTCACTTGACCATATAACCCCAAGCAATCTGGTTATACTGTGAAGACGACATTCGCCGAAAATTCGATTCTTGCTCATAA